>JAFQAG010000176.1 GCA_017416985.1 Clostridia bacterium | reverse complement strand
TGAGTGCGACAGATTCGTTGAGTTTTGGAATCTTGTGTTCACTCAGTTCGATAAGCAGGAAGACGGCACATACGAAAAACTTGCTCATCCGAATATTGACACAGGTATGGGTCTTGAAAGACTTGCCTGCATCATGCAGGGTGTTACCTCTATTTTTGACGTTGACACCATCGCAAATGTATTAAACAAGGTTTGCGAAATTGCAGGCGTTAAATATAAGGTTGACGAAAAAACAGACGTATCTATCCGTGTTGTTACAGACCATATCAGAAGTACAACCTTTATGGTTTCCGACGGTGTTCTTCCGTCAAACGAGGGCAGAGGCTATGTATTAAGAAGATTACTCCGTCGTGCTGCCCGTCACGGCAGATTACTCGGTATAGATGGTGCGTTCTTATCTGAACTTGCCGATACTGTTATCAACGAGTCAAAAGGTGCATATCCTGCTTTAGAAGAAAAACGTGAGATGATTAAAAACATCATCCGCACAGAAGAAGAACGCTTTATGCAGACAATCGATGCAGGCTTTGCAATTTTAAACAGCTTTTTAGATGACCGTATGGTTGACGATATAGAAAAGAATACAATCTTTGCAGGCGAAGATGTATTTAAGCTTTACGACACATATGGATTTCCGATTGACTTAACCCGTGAGATTTTAGCAGAAAAGGGAATCGAAATCGACGAAGAGGGCTTCCATCGTGAAATGCAGGCACAAAGAGAACGTGCCCGTGCAGCTCGTGCAAAAATGGGCGAAGTAGGCTGGGATGATAAGCTTGCTGATATTTTAGCAGGTGTAAAACCGACTGAGTTTGTTGGTTATGATTCCTTGACTGCAGAGGCAGAGGTTATTGAGCTTGTATCAGACGGAGAAAAGGTATTATCTATTTCAGAGGGCAAGAGTGGTATTGTTGTGCTTGACAAAACCCCGTTTTATGGCGAGGGCGGCGGTCAGGCTGGTGACTACGGTAAGCTGTGCGGAGATATTATGCAGACTAACGTAAGTGATACCAAAAAGACTCCTGACGGAAAATATTATCATATTGTAGAAGTTAAAGAAGGTCACATTAGCGTAGGTGATAAGGTTAGTGCAGAGGTTGATTCTGACAACCGCCGTGCTATTCAGAGAAACCATAGTGCTACGCATCTTCTTCATAAGGCTCTTCAAAACCGTTTTGGTACTCAGGTAGGTCAGGCTGGTTCACTCGTTACAGGTGAACGTTTGCGTTTTGACTTTACCTTAAACGAGGCTATGAGCATTGATGACTTAAATGCCGTTGAAAGAGAAGTTAATAAATACATTTTAAGCGCACTTCCTATTAAATGGGAAAATATGCCGATAGAAGAGGCTAAAAAGCTTGGCGCAACCGCAATGTTTGGTGATAAATATGGCGATATTGTACGTGTTGTTACTATGGGCGATTATTCAATGGAATTTTGCGGCGGATGTCACGCAAACAACACATCTGAAATCGGTCTTATTAAGATTTTATCAGAAAGCGGTGTTGCAGCAGGCGTAAGAAGAATCGAAGCTGTAACAGGTGCAGGTGTTATCCGTGAAATTTACGGACTTCAGAAGGTTATTAATGATACAGCTGAGGTATTAAAATGCTCAGCTAAAGATTTAGCTAAAAAAGCACAGACAGTTACAGACGATTTAAAGGCTGCACATTCTCAGATTGAAAGTTTAAATGCTAAGCTTGCAAAGGGTTCAGAGGGCGAGCTTTTAGATAACGCAAAAGAAATAAACGGCATAACTGTTGTAACAGGTCGTATTGATGGTGCAGATATGGATGCACTTCGCACACTGGGCGATTCTTTAAAAGATAAGCTTGATTGCGGATTTATAGCACTTGCATCGGCATCTGACGGCAAGGTTTCGTTTATTACAATGGCTACAAAAGCTGCGGTTGCAAAGGGCGCACACGCAGGCAATATAGTCCGTGAGGTTGCTAAAATCGCAGGCGGCGGCGGTGGCGGTAAGCCGGATTCTGCTCAGGCAGGCGGCAAAGACCCGTCAAAAGCTGATGAGGCATTAAATGCAGTATATGGTTTAATTGAAAAACTTTAATTAAATAATTAAAAAACAGACGCAGGAAAATTTCGATAAAATAATCTAAATTTTTCTTGACAACGTCTGTTTTTTGATATATAATATTATGTGCATATTTATGCGTATCCTTGCTCTGCGCAGAAAGTGCAGGGCCAAAGTCCAAAGGGAGGTGAAAATAATGGTTGAAGTAATCAATAAGTACGAGACAATTTTTATCGTAGATGCTTCTTTAGAAGAAGACAAGATTACGGCGCTTGTTGAAAAGTTCAAATCATTGATTTCTGAGGCAGGCGAAATCGAGTCTGTTGACGAATGGGGCAAGAGAAGACTTGCATATCCTATCAATGACAAAACAGAGGGTTACTATGTTTTGGTTAATTTCAGCGCAAAGCCGGATTTTCCGCTTGAGCTTGAACGTGTTTACAACATCACCGATGGCATCTTAAGAAACATTGTCATCAAAAAAGAAGAGAAAAAGAAAAGAAGCTAACTGAAATTAGCCGGGAGGGTAATTCTTCATGAACAAAGTAATATTAGTAGGAAGACTGGCACGAGATCCTGAACTTCGCACAACACCATCAGGTGTTAATGTGTGCAATTTTACTGTCGCTTGCGACAGAAGATTCGCTCAAAATGGTGAGCGTCAGGCAGATTTTATAAGCTGCATCGCATGGAGACAGAGCGGTGAGTTTGTTGCGCGTTATTTCAAAAAGGGTGACCGTATTGCTTTAGATGGCAGTATCCAGACCCGTAGCTGGGATGATGCAAATGGTAACAAACGTTATGCAACCGAAGTTGTTGTTGACCATGTTGAGTTTGCTCAGTCAAAGAACGAGGGTGGCAGTTATTCTGCGCCTGAAGCACCTGGTATTGCTCCGGCTGCACCATCAGCTCCTACTGGAGATATTGATGGTTTTATGCCGATTGAAGAAGAAGATTTGCCCTTTTAATCAACAACACGCGTGAATCGTAATTTGTTTTC
>JAFQAG010000175.1 GCA_017416985.1 Clostridia bacterium | reverse complement strand
TGTTTGCTCTGGCGGTCAGCTCTAAAAGCTTATACTCGCTGGTTTGTGCACGAAAATAGCTTTCCATGCAAGGAGTTGCCGATGCTAAAATAAGGGGTATTTTATATTGCTTAGCTCTTAAAAGTGCAATATCACGTGCGTGATATGCAGGCACGTTTTCTGCCTTATAAGAGGTTTCGTGTTCCTCATCCATAACAATTAAGCCAAGATTTTTAAGTGGCGCAAATATTGCCGAACGCACGCCAACCACCACATCAACCTCGCCCGATAATATTCTTTTATATTCATCGTGACGCTCACCGAGCGATAATCTTGAATGGATAATGGCTATTCTTTCTCCGAATCTGCCTACAAACCTTTCGACCGTTTGCGGAGTTAAAGCAATTTCGGGTACTAAAACTATTGCACTTTTACCTTTTTTAATAACAGTTTCGATGCATTGCAAAAACACCTCGGTTTTTCCGCTGCCGGTAACTCCGTGTAGCAAAAACGTCTGGTTTTTACCCGATTCTATCGAATTTGCAACTTCTTTAATTGCTATATCCTGCTCTTTAGTCGGAACAAACGGCTGTGTTCTTTTAATTTTCGAAAAATCAACTGGTTTTCTGAAAACCTCTATATAGCAAGGGCATATAATGCCCTTTTGCTCTAATGCCTTTATTGCTCCCTGACCTGCTCCGGTAATTAACCGTATGTCTACGTTTGCAACAAAATCATTCTGAAGCAAAAGTTCAATTATTTTTGCCTGCTTTGGTGCTTTGGCACGGATATTTTCTAAAACCGAAAATGCCTCGTCGTTCGATATCGCCAAGCGTGAGCCGTTTATTATCTTATCGTTTACGCAATTTCTGCGAACTCCTCTGCCGGGAGGTGTTATTGCCTTTATTGCCGACGCAAGCGTGCAAAAGCAGGTATCCTGCATATGCCGACATACCTCAAGCATTTTACCGTCAAACAAAGGCTCTTCTGATAAAATTGCTCTGACTTCTTTTAACTCTTTGTATTCGGTTTCTTCGGGCAGTTCTACAACATAACCCTCTAAAACGTTATCGCCACGACCAAACGGAACTAAAACCGAAAGCCCTATTTGCATTTTTTTATACATTTCGTCAGGTGCAGTATAATGAAAAACACGATCAACCTCTCGTGCCATTCGGTCAACTACAACACCGACGACATTTTTCACAGACATTTTACCACCCTGTCAAGCAATTCTTGCGCAACACAGAATTTACTCATATTATCTAAGGCTTCGATTTTTCCGGTTTTATCTAAAATTGTAACTGTATTTGTATCTGATTTAAAGCCTGCATTCGGCTCTGTTAAGCTGTTTGCAACAATCATATCAAGATTTTTCTTGTCAAGCTTTTTCTTTGCGTTTTCTATTAAATCCTGAGTTTCCATACAGAATCCGACCAGAATCTGTCCTGCCGGTTTATGCTCCCCTAAATACTTTAAAATATCCGGATTCTGCTCTAAGCGGATTACCCCCTCAAAGCCACCTTCTTTTTTAATTTTGTTATCGGCGACATCTTTTGGTTTAAAGTCCGCAACCGCCGCTGCTTTTATTATAACATCTGCCTCTTTCTGATGCGATACGCACGCATCAAACATATCCTGAGCACTTTTAACCTTTATAACATTAACCCCCATAGGAGTTTCTACACTAATATTTCCGCAGACCAAGGTTACATCTGCACCACGCAGCTGTGCCGCACGTGCAATTTCTATACCCATTTTTCCGCTTGAATGATTTGTTAAAAAGCGTACAGGGTCAACTGATTCAACCGTTGCACCTGCAGTTACTAAAACTTTTTTACCTGATAAATCCTTTTCAAATGCTACTTCATATATAAGTGAATTGAGTAATACATCTATATCGGCAAGTTTGCCTTTGCCGCTATCTCCGCAAGCAAGTCTTCCCTCTGCCGGCTCAATTATTTTTATTCCTCGTTCTTTTAAGGTTTTAATGTTTGCCTGAGTTGCCGCATTTTCATACATAGCTGTATTCATTGCCGGAGCAACCAAAACCTGTGAACGAGTCGCCATAGCAACTGTTGAGAGCATATCGTCTGCTATGCCGTTTGCAAGCTTTCCTATCATATTTGCAGTTGCAGGAGCAACAAGCAAAGTATCTGTCCATTGCGCTAATGATATATGTCTTATTTCCCACGCAACAGGTTCAGAAAACATATCAACTGCAACTGGATTATGTGACATTGACTGAAATGTAAGCGGTGTTACAAACTCGGTTGCAGCGTGCGTCATAACAACTTTAACCTCTGCACCCAGTTTCACTAATTTACTTATCAAGTCAGGAATTTTATATGCTGCAATTCCTCCGCATACACCTATTAAAATGTGCTTGCCCGAAAGTATTTTGTCGTTTAACATTCGCTCCATTCCTCCCCGCCTGCAATTTTTCTTATTGCGCTATCTATCGCATCAAAGCCGAATCCACGTGATGCTAAGTATCTTTTGGTTTTTGCTATGTTTTGTATCGTAAAATCGCCGCCAAGTTTTTTTTGTGCAAGCGGCAATATTTTTTCCTCTTCAATTTCATTAAAATCATATTCAGACAAAATTTTGTCTGCTGTATCTTTATCGATTCCTTTTTCTCTTAAATCATTTTTTATACGGAATTTGCCGTATCCTTTTATATTAATACAATCGTTTACAAATCGTCTTGCATATTCTTCGTCGTCTAAAAGTTTATATTCTTCTAAAAATGCAATTGTCTGGTTTATTTCACGTTCGTCAAAGCCTTTTTCAAACATCTTGCGCAAGAGCGCAGCCTTTGTATAACTACGTGCAGATGTAAGTTTCATGCCGTAATTTTTTGCCGCAGATAAAAGCACAGTTTGATGAATAAACTCTAGTCTTTCACTATCTAATTCTATTCCAACCTTTATCTTAAGCTTTAAAAGGTCAAAGTTATCTATTCCGAAAGCAAAGCTGTCGTCAATATAAACAGAGCTTCGATTTTTGTCTTTCTTTTGCGGTTCAATTTTTGTTACTACCATTATTATCAATCCTTTTTAGGATATTAATACTTCTATAAAACACAAAAAGGTCTGACTCACCATTATAGCAGACAAGCCGAAGGCTGTAGCAAAATGCGCACACCACACAAGGCAAATAAAACGTATAACTAAGCCTTTTAATCATATCAATAAAATTAAAATAATATAAAACTTAATGTAGGAATTCGTAATTTGACGAATTCCTTTCGTTATAATGCCTTGTGTTTCGAACAAACTTCACCTCTCGCTGTACCAACGTACAGCTTCGGGTAACCCCTATGGGTTCAGTTTGTCCAATCTGCGCTATTTTCCGTCCAGCCTAAAGGAGCTGTAGCAAAATATTTTATTTTACTACAGTTCCTTCGTCTTAATCATACTTAAATAATGAGCGACCTATTATTCTTCAGTTGTTTTATCCTTTTTTACTCCCAAAGGATAGTACGGAATCATATTCTCTCTGAGCCAATCAAGTGCTTCAATCGGAGATTTACCCCAGTTGGTAGGACAAGTAGATAAAACCTCTACCAAAGAGAAGCCCTTTCCATCTAACTGAGTCTGGAAAGCTTTTTTAATTGCTTTTTTAGCATTGTTTACGTTTTTAACACAATCAACAGATACACGTTCGATGTATGCTGCACCGTCAGTCTGTGCAAGCATCTCGCTCATACGTACCGGATAACCCTGAGTTTTGGGGTCACGTCCGTAAGGAGATGTCTGTGTTACCTGACCCGGCAAAGATGTAGGAGCCATCTGACCACCGGTCATACCGTAAATTGCGTTATTGATAAAGATAATGGTGATATTTTCACCACGCATTGCAGCGTGAACAGTTTCAGCAGTACCGATAGACGCTAAGTCACCATCGCCCTGATAGGTAAATACTACCTTGTCAGGATGAACACGTTTGATACCTGTTGCAACTGCCGGAGCACGACCGTGCGCAGCCTGCTGCATATCGCATTCCCAATAATCATATGCAAAAACCGAACAGCCAACCGGTGCAACACCGATAGCTTTTCCTTCGATTCCTAACTCGTCTAAAACCTCTGCAACCAGACGGTGTACTATACCATGTGTACAACCGGGGCAATAATGCAGATTAACATCACAGAGAGCGTTTGGTTTTTTAAATACCTGCTGCATTATTTGTCACCTCCTGCAATCTCTTCCATAGCTTTAATAATTTCGTCCGGATACGGAATGTTACCACCGGTACGACCGTAAAAATGTACGGGTACTTTATCGTTTACTGCAAGTCTTACATCGTCAACCATCTGACCCATGCTCATTTCAACACTTAAGATTGCCGAAACCTTGTCAGCATATTTTTTGTAAGTAGCTTCTGGGAACGGCCAGAGTGTAATCGGACGAACAAGACCAACTTTAATTCCCTTTTTACGCAGTTCAACGATAGCATTTTTAACAATACGTGCAGTTGTGCCGTATGCCGTAATCATATATTCCTCAGCTCTTGCCTCGGTAGCTTTAATCTGCTCGTATCTTTCATAGCGTGCACGAACACAAGCCTCTAAATCGTCAGGATTCATAATGAGCGAGTTTATAATGTTGTGCTTACGTTTCATATCTGTTCCTGTTGTTGCCCAGTCTTTTTCAGGCAGTTTGCGGCGTTCGCCGAGGTCAAACTCAACAGGCTCCATCATCTGTCCTAACATACCATCGCCCATAATCATAACAGGCATGCGATAGAGGTCAGCTAAATCAAACGCATCTGCTGTTAAGTGGATAATTTCCTGAACAGAGCTTGGTGCTAAAACAATCATCTGATAGTCGCCGTGACCATGGCCTTTTGTAGCCTGATAATAATCAGACTGTGCCGGCTGGATACCACCAAGACCCGGACCCGCACGAACGATGTTTACAACAACGCAGGGCAAATCACAGCCTGCGATATAAGACAGAGCCTCAGCCTTTAAGCTGATACCGGGGCTTGAAGATGATGTAAGTGCACGTGCACCTGCACCGGCAGCACCAAATACCATATTTGCGGCAGCAAGCTCACTTTCTGCCTGAAGAAATACACCGCCAACCTTCGGCATACGTTTTGCCATATATGCAGCAATTTCTGTCTGCGGTGTAATCGGATAACCAAAATAATGACGGCAGCCGGAAAGAATAGCCGCTTCTGCAAGGGCTTCGTTTCCTTTTACCAAAACTTTTTCAGCCATTTATTACTACTTCCTTTCTAATAATTAACTAATTTGTCAGTTTTACTTAAATACCTCAATAACGCAATCAGGACACATAGTCGCACACATTGCACAGCCAAGGCATTTATCCATTTCTAAAACCTCGACAGGACGAAAACCCTTTGCATTCATTCTGTCCTCTGCAATAACAATAATTTTCTTAGGACATGCAGTCATACACAGGTAACATCCTTTACATTTTTCTTCGTTAAAAACGACCTTTGCCATTTATTACACCTCCAAAATCATTGAAAATAATTTACTAAAACTCATACCCCAAATCCAGGTATCTTTTAATGGGAAATGCCTTTTCTTTGGCTTTTTCGTCTAAACCGTCAAGCACCTCGGGCAATCCCGATATATATGACACGGCAACGCCGTGCTTTTTAGCTGCTATTTCTATCTCTCTCTGACCTTTTATAACATCATCTGTTTTTGTTAAATGCTGAAGATTTGAATTATTAATAATGCCAGTAACTTTAAGGCGACTTGCATCTTCAACCTCGCCTAACACCTGTAAAATAGAATCACAATCATTTGTTAATGGTCTGAATGTATTTACCACAAACAGCATCTCGTAACCCTCTGCTTCGATTTGCTGTTTAAATCTTCCCAGCACCACTGCTCCGTCTTCGTCGCCACCGACATCTAAAACAACGGCTGCATTTTTATCATCAAACAGGCTGTGTATATTTGCAGGTAATGCCGGTATGTCAACATTGCTGCCAGCATACTGCGACGCCAAAACTGAAATACCCTCTTTTTCGAGCATATCTTTTACATCATTGGTACGAAAATAGGGGTTTACTATATCTAAATCTGCAATCATAACCTTATCATAGCTTTCTTTTAGCTTAATTGCATAGTTTATTGCAAACTCTGTTTTTCCGCTTCCGTAATGACCTACAATAATATGAATTCTTTTGTTCACGACTTCACCACTCTTCATTCATATGCGATATATCTCCACTATCTTATAAATTATATCACAATTTTTGTTGGATGTACAGTATATTTTTAAAAAAATACTGCATTTATCGCAAAAAACCGACATTTTTCTATGCCGTGCGTGCATAAAACAACAAAAACTGCTCAACTTTTACAATTGAGCAGTTTTTGCTTGTTATTCACATTTATAATAAATGCATTTTTTATTTACTTTTGCATCATTTTTTATCCCACCATTTAGTAATAACCGACGGATCCATTCTGTCGTAAACCATATCATTACCATTTTCATCCCTAACTGAATAAACATTATTGGCATGGGCTACGTCTTCGGCTAATTTTTCAGGTGAATGATTACAAAAATGAACCATCGACATTTTTGAAAGAATTGCTCTTTGTGTATCACATTTATCTCCGACTTTGCCGAACTGAATTAAGATACTGCAGTCATCCATATTTTCTATTTCGTCAAGACCTTTAAATTCAGAAACTTTTCCATCTGCAGCATAATAATTTACCATCGCACACTTAAGTCCGGGATTTTTTTCTTCCTTCCATTCAAGCAGCTCAGTACTTCCTGTCAAAGCATGTATAATAAACAAATCAAGAATATTAACAATTCCGCGCTCACTCATATAAGTGTACGTATGTCCACCATTTAATCTGTAACCTGTTTCAAAAAATACAAATTCCACATCTCCATCACGCTCAATTGCAAAACCCGAGAAGAATATGTATCCATCTTTTACACCAAGATTTTTAATCATCTTTTGAATTGAGGCATCGACTTTTTCCATAAAGAAGCTATGATAATGCGAAGGATATAGCCAGCCACTTTGGACAACCCTTTCAAATCCATTATCTTGCGCATTAATTGTATCACAATCGGATACCAAAATAGGCTTTCCACTACAAATAGCATATATTACATCAAATTTTGAACCGCTACAAATAAAGTCTTCGATAATTACACTCTTAGAATATGATTTTTCCATAGCGTAGTCATATGCTTTTTGCAATTCTTCAGTATTGGTGGCTACACTGATGCCAATTGAGCCTGCTCTATCTACAGGTTTAACGATAACAGGAAAAGAATTCACCTCTTCAAGTGTTGCATATTCATTTACAACAGGAACTCCATTTTTCCGGCACATATCTTTGAAAAGAACTTTATCTTTCGTAAGCTCAAGTTGCTCTTTAGTACTATAACAAGGAAGACCCAAACGCTCACACAGTTCGATACAACATCCGACTGGTGACTCGCTATATCCCGTAGTTACACCATTAATATTTTCCTCACGACACTTCTTTTCAAGGGCATCTATGTCATCCCAACTAATATTCCAATACTCATCTGCTACTAATTTTGCAGGACTTTGTTTAGTATCGTAATAGTCTGTGACTATGGTATAAATGCCTAACTCTTTTGCCCTTTTTACTAAAGTGACAAAATTGACATCTCCCGCAAGAATGAGCAGTTTTTTTCCAGCTAATGATTCTAAAGACATTCAAACCCCTCCCTAAATTTATCGAATTTGCTTTAACATTTAACAACCTTATATATTTTTATGTAAGCGTATCACGAAAACACTTTTTTGTCAATAACGGTTTGGTATTTTTGCTTTTCTTTGTACGTACAAATTATGATAATCAGATGTTTTTGCATAAAAAAAATCGGAACAAGCAAAACTTGTTCCGACGTGGTCTGAGTGACTGGAGTCGAACCAGCGGCCTCTTGAACCCCATTGAGTGCCGAGAAATCGGCACTTTGTATCTTAATCACACGAAAACAACGCACTTGAATTTAATTGCTTTATTTCATACCATTTACTAATTTATAAAAACTCGTTCTTTTTGTATCGGTCAATTCCATTGCTACCTTTGCAGTAATTTTTCCTTCTTTCCAATCCGAATAAACAGTTTTCCAATTGTCAGGATAAGCGAGTGCGGGACGTCCTAATTTCTTGCCATTTTTCTTTGCCGCCTCGATGCCCTCCGCCTGTCTTGCTTTGATTGTTTTTCTTTCTTGTTCTGCAATCGTGCCGAGTACCTCAATTAAAATGTTGTTTACCATTTCAAAAACCCATTCTTGACCTTGCGGCAAGTCCATCATTGTTGTAGGCAAGTCAATGACTTTCAAACGTATGCCGCTATACTTAAAAAATTGCAATTCGTTTTTGATGTCCGTTTTGTTTCTTGAAAGACGGTCGAGTGATTTAATAACAAGCGTATCACCCTTGCGGAGCATTGCATTTTTTAATGCGGTGTAGCCTGTTCTGTTCAAGTCCTTGCCGCTTTCCTTGTCGGTGATAATGTCCCGCTCGTCTGCTCCAAGAGCCTTAAAGGCTTCAATCTGTCGGTCAAGGTTTTGTTCCTTGCTTGACACCCTTGCATAATAGTATGTGCGTGTTTCCATTGTTTGTAAACCTCCTTTGTGATTATGTTTATATTATACCAAAAGTATTCGTAAATGTCAAGTATTTTACGAATATATTCGCAAATTTATCTAAAACTTTTACAAACAAAGAAAGCACGTGCTTTTTATGTGTTTATAAAGGTGTACCTTTACGAACACAAAGAAATTCGGAGCGGTTTTTGTATACCGCTCCGTATAAATTATAAATCAAGTATTTGTTTTTTCTTTGCGTCAAATTCTTCTTGAGTAATAACTCCGCTATCAAATAAATCTTTGTACTTTTTGAGTTCATCAGCAGATTTTATAACGTCGCTGGATTTGTTTTTTATTTTCGGAGCAGAGCCACATACAATAGCATTCAATTTTTCTTGCATAATAATAGGTGGAATAATGGGGATGAATATGTCTAATATCAAGCAGATAGTACTGATGTTAGATTCGGCATTTTCTTTTTTAGCATATATATCAATATATTGTGCTGTACGATAAGTCCAGTAAATATGATAAAAAGGCACAAATCCGCAAAGTAAAAGTTGTGCTATTTGTGAGCGATACACGATAGTATCATCGTCAATATAATTAAATTTTTCGGTCGTTTTATAAACCCATATTAGATACCATATACCAAAAGTAAAGATGGTTAATAATACGTGTGTTGTAAGGTTTATATAGAACTTATTGTCGGTTGAATATTGCATTTTCTTTTTCTCCTTTAATAAATATCTATTTGGTTTAACGTCTAACAATATACGTGAAAGTGATGCAATTGAGATTATCTCAATTATTGTAATTGCAAAAGCTATCCAAAAGTCAAACTGCATTATTAGGAACAGTAAACTCGCTCCAGCATCTATCAGCGTGCAGCAATAGGTTAATAATGACATAATAAAAGAAATTGACTTAAATATAATAGGTAAAAACCACAAATGTTTAATTTTTGGTTTTATATTGTCATATTTTTTAATGATTCCTACTAATGCTATAATAATCATAAACAGTGAGTAAATAGTAGTACAAAGGGTTTTTGCGGTGTATAAAAAATTTACCTCTGAAAAAAGAGGTGATATGTAAAAAACTAATTGCGCAAGATTTGCTGCAGATATAGATATTAATAGCTTTACATCGCATTTTTTTAAAAGCCAGAGAACCGAAATGGCAGTTACACTTAAAAGATATATCAGTGTAACACATATATCTAAAAAAGAATGAGTTAGTAGCGCAGAATCAAAGGTTGCTACTAAAAATCCAAGCCAACCAAGATGTTCGCTTACACCTATCAACAGTAGGCTGCCAGGAAGAGTTGCTGTTAATATACCATTAACATAATAATAACGAAGAATTCTTGCACTAAGCGCAAGAAACTGAAAAATCAGGACAATAAAAAACAACCATGCAGGATTAAATTTAAATGTGTCTTTTTTTAAATTTCTTTCTTCCATAACAATCTTCCTTTCTATGCTCGCACAACCTCTTTAAATGTATGTTTTACAATGTCGGGTGTGCCGTGTAATTTTATGTATTTCGCAACAGTTGAGCCGCTCCGTCCTATTTCTCTGCCAACAGCGGCATAATTGCCGTATTTAGCATACAGACGATGCATTTCAACTATTTCTTCAGGTGTAACTCTTTTAGCCATATTATTTGTTGTCCTTTTTGCGAAAAGGTTTTTCACCAGTTACAACGCATTTATCAGAGTTTTCAATACAATCTTTCCAAATTTCATCAATGTAACCCGTGAAAGATTTCTTCTTTTTTTCGTCATTGCTGACTTGCATAATAATTTCATTTATGCCGTCAAGTTTTGTTTGGTAGTTCCAAGGAACTGTGATTGTTTTTTTGTCTGTGTCAAGAATAATTCTCATTTCTTGTACCTCCTATAAAATAAAAAATGTAGGTCTTTTCTGCTGTCTGCAAAAAAGCCTACATACCATTATATATATATATAATGTCAAGTATTTTGCTGAAAATAATCAAAAAGAATTGCAAAATAATGCAAATGCATAAAAACGCATTATTTTCTTTGTATTGCGGTTATTTTGTGTTGTTTTCGTCTATATTTTTGCATTTGCATTGCATCTACATAAAATACAATTATTTTCGTTTGTTTTTACTTGTTTTTCTGACGATGACGGTAAATCTTAAATTCATTTTAAGCACAACAAGGTCATCTATTTTCAGAATCAGTTAATGTTCTTTTTAATTTCCCTAAATACTGCCCCGCTATGCTATAATCCTTAATGTCGTGTCGTGCCGTCCTTTTTTGATTTTTCAAAAAAATTATTGTATTATAATTATAGAAAGTTGATAAAAAACTTTCAATAATAAAAATAGAAAAAGGAGTGCTTAAATTGGGCAAGGTTATAAAAAATCAAGCCAAGAGCGACAATATCGAAATTATAAAAAAGAAGGAGCAGGAAAAAATGGAAAAAGAAAATATTAAAATACTTGCAGAACGTTTAAATATGGAAATTGATGCAGAAAAATTATCGAAAGAAATTGAAAATTTGGAAAAAGAAATTTTCAAACTGAAAGGGGGAAAATAATATGCCACAATATACAGCACCAAATCAGCGTACAATTCAGATACACAGAGAGCGTCCATCCGGAGATTTTCTCGGCATAAAAAATGCTAATTGGATGGACGCAAGCAAGGACTTAGGAGCACACGCTCTCAGATTATACTTATATTTAGCATCAAATGCAGACGGATATTAGCTTGCGCTTTCTCCTGCCGCTATTACAGAGGCAATAGGAATGGCGAGAACTACATACCGCGACCAATTCAAAATACTTCTTAATAAAGGTTACTTGGTCGAAACAAGCAGCAACCATTTTTCTTTTTATGAAAGGCCACAAAATCAAACGACGCCTGCCGTACTTGAAAAAGAGTCCGCTGCGTATACTTGTACGAATGACGTTAAAGTTAAGCCGCAGGAAATACAAGAATGCACGCCATATAATACAGAAATATATAATAACGATTACAATATATACCCCAAAAATAATGATATAAATAACGAAAGTTTTAATCCAAAAGTAACAAATGCACAGATTAATGAATATATGAATGAAAAAGGAGAGTTTATTTTCTAATGCCTAAAAAAACATATTAGGAAAATATGTATAATTATCTTAAACGCAAAGGGTATGATGCTAAGTACGAACGTGCAGGAATTTACTGTATAAAGATAGATAATACTATTGTGTATATAGGTAAAAGTACAAATATGCTAAAGCGTGTTTCTCAGCACTATGTGGGTATTAAGATGCAAAGTGAATCAAAATATAAGATTCTAGCAGAAATTTAGAAAAGAAATCACAGTATCAATTTTGATGTACTGTATTACGCCAAAAGTCAGAATTACGTTGACATAGAAGAGGAAATAGGGGAAAAAGAGGGAAAATATATAAGAAAATTTCTCCCTCCCCTTAATTCACAAATTCCAAAAGAAGAAAATTGGAGAAAATTTGATATACGCCCCATTGATTCAAAAAATATTTTAAGCAAATTTTGATTAGGGAGCGGAATCCTCCGCCCCCTTCTGCTTGTTACCGCTATTTTCGTGAAGTCTTCATTTTTATTCGTGTACTATTGGATTTCA
>JAFQAG010000174.1 GCA_017416985.1 Clostridia bacterium | reverse complement strand
GAAATTTTTCCGTTTATGCGTGAGTTTATAAACCATCTTACAGAGCGCAATTACTCAAACAGAACAGTAGCATTTATCGAAAACGGCAGCTGGGCACCAACCGCAGCTAAGGTTATGAGAGGTATGCTTGAAAAAAGTAAAAACATCACTTATACTGATACAACGGTAAAAATTATGTCTGCTTTAAATGATGAAAGTATGGCACAACTTGAAAACTTAGCTGAAGAATTATGTAAATAATGCTTAAAAAGTAGCTGTAAAAAATATTTTTTACGGCTACTTTTTTTATTGACTTAATACTGCTATTGTGATATACTCAATTTGTTGTGTAAAAAATGAGAAAAAGTCAAAAAGGCGGTGGATGCGTGACAGAAAATATTATTGTCTGGCTAAAAACTAATATTAATTTTTTGACTAAGGTTGAACAAAAAATTGCTAAGCTCATTGTAGAAAATCCGAAAGAATTTATAACATACTCAATGTCAGATTTGGCACAAAGGGCAGGGGTATCACAGGGGAGTATAATAAATTTTTCAACTAAATTTGCAAATGGCGGCTTTCCTGAACTAAAACTTCAGATATCGGCTTGTTGTGCATCGCACGAAGAACAGCAGTTTAATATAGTGGAAAGTGATGATACGTTAAAAGAGGCATTGGAAAAAAATATAAATTCGCTTAACGAGGCATATCGCCTTACTCAAAAGGTGAATAATGAAGAAACCTTAAAAAGAGTAACAGAGCGAATTTTAAAGGCAAAAAAGGTCGAAATTTATGGCATTTACCGTTCTGCTGCAGTTGCATCAGATTTGTTTTATCAGCTTTTGCAGTTAGGCATCCCCGTAGCTTTTATAAGCGATATATTAACCTGTGCGGTATCGGCGGCAATGCTTGATGAAAATTCGCTGGTAATTGCAATATCGTCATCGGGCAAAACAAAGGATATAATTGATGCGGTAGAAAATGCAAGGGCAAATAATGTTCCGATTGTTTCGGTAACATCAAATATAAATTCGCCGCTCGCTAAGCTTTCTGACGATGTTCTAATTGCGGCATCAAGCGGCAATTCAATAAGCAACAGTCCGACAGAGGTGCGTTCATCACAGCTTTTGATTACAGATACGATTTGTTCTTATATCAGAAATAAAATTCATAAAAATGATGAAAGTATTTATTTTAAGTTAAAGAAAATTTTAAATTCACATAGTGTAGAAGAGGTTGAAGATGAGTAAAGAAAGTATGTTTAAAAATAAAAAAGTAATGAATGCAATTTATTTAGGGGTTTTATGTTCTGTTTCATATCTTGCTGTATATTTTGCAAGAAATGTTTTAGGAACTGTAACTCCGCAGATGGTTGAGGGTGGATACTCAGAAGTATACATAGGAAAGGCATCGTCAATTTATTTTATTTTTTATGCCATAGGTCAGCTAATCAACGGATTTATAGGCGATAAAATAAAAGCAAAATATATGATAAGCATCGGTCTTTTTATGGCTGGTATTACTAATTTGGTGTTTTCTGAAATTTCGCTTGCGCAGCCAGATATAGCGCTTGTGGTTTATGGCTTTACAGGATATTTTCTTTCTATGATTTACGGTCCTATGACACGAGTTGTGGCAGAAAATACAGAGCCTATATATGCAACCAGATGCAGCTTGGGCTATACCTTTGCATCATTTTTCGGCTCGCCTTTAGCAGGCGTTACTGCTACATTTATGGTTTGGCAAAGTGTGTTCTTTGCAAGCAGTCTTTCCCTTTGTATAATGGCAGTTATTTGCTTTTCATTCTTTATGCTCTTTGAAAAAAAGGGTATAGTAAATTACAGTCCATTTGCACGAGGCAGAGAACGTGGTGCAGGAATCAAAGCTCTTATAAAACGTCAGATAATAAAATTTACTTTTATATCTATTGTAACAGGGGTAGTAAGAACAACAGTTGTGTTCTGGATGCCCACTTACATATCGCAATATCTGGGATTTGCCCCCGATAAAGCAGCGGCAATCTTTACGGCGGCAACCTTAGTAATATCGCTTACTACATTTATATCGGTATTCATATATGAAAAGCTCGGAAGAAATATGGACTTAACAATACGCATTATGTTTTCAAGTGCGACTATATTTTTCTTGTTGCTTTATCTGATAAAACAACCTGCTTTAAATGTTGTATTTTTAGTGCTTGGCATTATGTCGTCAAACGGTGCGGCATCAATGCTGTGGAGCAGATATTGCCCCAGTCTTCGTGATACCGGAATGGTATCCAGTGCGACAGGATTTTTAGATTTTGTAAGCTATATTGCAGCGGCTGTGTCAAGTACAGTTTTTGCAAATGCAGCATCAACAATAGGATGGGGAAATCTTATACTCGTATGGTTTGGATTAATGGTTTTCGGAGTAATAATTTCGCTTCCGTATAAAAGAAAAAGTGTCGAAGTTTAGATGTCTTTTTAAAAGTGACGGTAAAAACGTATTGACAAAATAATGCCTGTATGTTAGAATTGTTCTAAAGGCTAGGAACGGAAACAAGTAAGCTATGAATGGGGTTAAGAGAAACGGCGGATGGTGCAAGCCGGGGTCTTGAAATAGTCTGAATACAGTCCGGGAGCTGCAAAGGAGAAATAGTAGTAACCTTTGACGGTTGGCGTCCGTAACAACGCAGAGTACTATAAGAGTTTCAGTGTCTTATGCTACTTATCGAGGCAGGTGTCCGTGAGGAACTTGTAAACTGAGGTGGTAACACGGATTTTTTCCGTCCTCTGATTTATTTAGAGGGCGGTTTTTTTAATATGTAGGAAATTACTACTTTCATGTTGTAATTTCCGAATATCATAAAAGTCTACCTTTAAAAATGTGAGCGCAGCGAACGTTAGCTTTAGAAGGCGACTTTTTTATTGCGAATGCCCTTAAAAAATTACAAAAAAAGGAAGATTAAATTATGCCTATTACAGATTTTCTTGAAAAAAATGCAAGACTTCATCCTAACGAGGTAAGTCTTGTTGAGGTTAACCCTGAAAATCAGCCCGATAAAAATATTTCGTGGCACGAATACAGTCTTATTGAATCCTCTGGCGGCGAAAAATACAGACGTGAGCTAACATGGAAAGAATTTGATGTAGCTGCTAACCGCTTTGCAAATCTTCTTTTAACAAGAGGAGTAAAAAAAGGCGATAAGGTTGCAATTTTAATGATGAACTGCATCGACTGGCTGCCTATATATTTTGGTATTTTAAAATCCGGCGCAATTGCAGTTCCTATGAACTTCAGATTTTCGGCTGACGAAATTGAGTATTGTGCAGACCTTGCCGATGTTTCGGTATTAGTTTTCGGTCCTGAATTTACTCAAAGATTAGAAAGTGTTTTACCTAATTTAAGAATAAAACATTACTTTTTTGTCGGAAAAGATGTACCATCCTTTGCAGACAGCTATGAAGAAATGATTACATATTGCTCGTCAACTGTTCCGCCTGTCGAAATAGATGACGAAGATGATGGTGCAATATATTTCTCATCAGGCACAACCGGATTTCCTAAAGCAATTTTGCACAGACACAGAGCGCTTGTAGCATCTTGCGTGGTAGAGCAAAAGCATCACAGTCAAACCCGTGATGATGTATTTTTGTGTATACCACCTCTTTATCATACAGGCGCAAAAATGCACTGGTTTGGTTCACTTATGTCCGGCTCTAAAGCAGTTATTCTGCGTGGAATAAAGCCTGAATGGATATTACAGACTGTTTCTGACGAAAAGGCAAGTATTGTGTGGCTTTTAGTGCCGTGGGCGCAGGATATTTTAGACGCAATTGAACGTGGAGAGATTAATCTTTCAGATTACAGACTTTCTCAGTGGCGGCTTATGCACATAGGTGCTCAGCCTGTTCCTCCGTCACTTATTAAGCGTTGGAAAGAGGTATTCCCAAATCACGAATACGATACAAACTACGGTCTTAGTGAGTCAATAGGACCCGGTGCAGTGCATTTGGGTGTTGAAAACATACATAAGGTTGGGGCAATTGGTGTTCCTGGGTATAACTGGCAGGTAAAAATTGTCAACTCAGAGGGTAACGAGGTTGAACCGGGCGGAGTAGGAGAACTATGCTTAAAGGGTGATGGCGTTATGAAATGCTATTACAAAAATCCTGAGGCAACACGCGATGTTTTAACTCCTGACGGATGGCTATATACTGGTGACGTAGCAAGACAGGACGAAGAAGGATTTATATACCTTGTAGACCGTAAGAAAGACGTTATTATCGTTGGTGGCGAAAATATTTATCCAGTTCAGATTGAGGACTTTTTACGTTCTAATGAAAAGATAAATGACGTAGGTGTAATCGGCCTTCCTGACGAACGTTTGGGCGAAATTACAGCGGCTATCATTCAGCTTAAAGAGGGTATGACAGCAACTGAAGAAGAAATTCGTGAATTCTGTATGGAACTTCCCAGATACAAAAGACCTAAGCAGATTATTTTTGCTGATATTCCAAGAAATGCAACCGGTAAAATTCAGAAAAACGCTTTAAGAGAGCGTTATGGCGCAGCAAGACTTGTTGAGGCAGAGACAACTAAATAATTAAAATATAAGAACTTCGCAAATTGAGTGCGGAGTTCTTCAATATGTTTAAGTTTTCTATACGAGGTGATATAAATGAAATTTGTTTTACAAAGAGTTTTAGAGGCAAAGGTTGATGTAGACGGAAAAACGGTTGGAAAAATAGGTAAGGGGTATCTTTTGCTTGTAGGTGTGTCAAATGATGACAACAAAGAAATCGCAGACAAAATGATAGAAAAGGTATCTCGCCTTAGAATTTTTGAGGATGAAAAAGGCAAAATCAACTTAAGCATTGACCAGATAGAAGGCGAAATTTTAGTTGTTTCGCAATTTACACTTTATGCCGATTGCAAAAAGGGTAACAGACCGAGCTTTACAGAAGCCGGTAGTCCTGCTATGGCAGAAGAGCTTTACGAATATATATTATCAAGATGCTCAGAACTTTTTAAAAACACGCAAAAGGGTGTTTTTGGAGCAGAAATGAAGGTATCTTTAGTTAATGACGGTCCATTTACATTAGTGCTGGACAGTAATGAAATTTTAAAATAAAGTGAGGGGATGCATATGACCAAAAAGGAAGAGTTTATAAAAATATATACTGAAAAAATAACACGTGACGGAGCAGATAAGCTGTTAGAGTATTTGTTGTCGCCCTCAAGTGATTTTTTTACCGCTCCTGCCAGCACTCGCTTTCATGGCTCATATGAGGGAGGTCTTTTAGAACATAGCTTAAACGTGTATTATTGCTTAGAAGACTATTTATTAAGACCAAGAGTGCGTGAAACCTATGGTCTTAACTGCTCAGAAGAAAGCTGTGCAATTGTATCGCTTTTGCACGATTTGTGCAAGGTAAACTGCTATAAAAAAGGAACTCGAAATGTTAAAGATAAAAACGGTGTATGGCAGACAGTTCCGACCTATGAATTTTCAGACGAAATGCCTTACGGTCACGGTGAAAAATCTGTTTACATTATAAACGGATTTATGCGGCTTTCACGTGAGGAAGCATTTGCAATACGTTATCATATGGGTTTTGCAGGCAACGAAGATGAACGAAACGTAGGCTCTGCATTCCAGATGTATCCGCTTGCATTTGCACTTTCTACTGCAGATATGGAAGCAACATATTTTCTGGAATAAAAAAATCAGTGGCAATTGCCACTGATTTTTTTATTCCTCAAGTTTAATTCTATTTTGTGCCAAATATTCTGTCGCCTGCATCGCCAAGGCCAGGAACAATATAGCAATTTTCATTAAGTCCCTCGTCAACGTTTGCACAGAAAATTTCAATATCAGGATGAGCTTTTGACAAGGCTTCAATTCCCTCAGGCGCAGCAATTAAACAAAGAAATTTAATATTTACACCGCCATAGGATTTTATCTGTCCGATTGCGTCAATTGCCGAGCCACCTGTTGCAAGCATAGGGTCTACAACGACTACAAGACGCTTGTCAATATCCGGCGGAAGCTTGCAGTAATATTCGTGAGGCATCATTGTTTCTTCATCGCGATACATACCGATGTGACCTACTTTTGCGGTAGGAACAAGCTCAAGCATACCGTTAACCATACCCAAACCTGCACGAAGGATAGGTACTACTGCGATATCTTTACCTTTTATCATTTTCTGAGTTGTTTTTTTAATCGGAGTTTCAATTTCCACTTCCTCTAACGGCAAATCTCTTAATGCTTCAAAGCACATAAGCATTGTTATTTCTTCAACTAATTCACGAAATTCTTTGTTAGATGTGCTTGTCTGACGTAAAATAGTTGTTTTGTGCTGTATTAAAGGATGGTCAAAAATTTTAACGTTATCCATATTTTTCTCCTTTATTATTCTTCGTCGTCTTTAGCTTTTGAAAGAATGATGTTTGTAATAATTCCAAGAATTAAAGCGCACGCAATTGATGTAATTGTGATTTGACCAAAGTTTAAGGTTAATCCACCAATGCCGGCAATTAAAATAACTGAAACAACAAACAGATTCTTGTTCAGATTTAAGTTAACCTGTTGTACCATTTTTAATCCCGAAACAGCGATAAATCCGTATAATGCCATACATACGCCACCCATTACACAAGATGGGATAGAGTTAACAAATGCAATAAACGGAGAGATAAAAGCAATTAAAATAGCTAAAACTGCAGCAGTTATAATAGTTGCGACAGATGCATTTCTTGTAATAGCAACACAGCCAACAGATTCACCATAGGTTGTGTTAGGGCATCCGCCAAAGAAAGCACCAACAATAGAGCCAATACCGTCGCCTAAAAGAGTTCTGTGTAGGCCAGGATTTTCTAAAAGGTCAGTTTCGATAATTGAAGAAATGTTTTTATGGTCTGCGATATGCTCAGCAAATACAACAAATGCAACAGGAATGTATGCAACTGCTATTGTGCTTACATAAGCGCCATTTAGTTCACCAAAGCCTTTAAATGCAGTCATAAATGTAAAATCGGGAACTGATAAAAATGTGTTTAATGTAATTCCGTTTTCAACAAGTGCTAAAAATGGAGCAACATTTAAAACCTTTAAAGCGTCAACATCTGCAGCAAAGCCGATGATTGTAAATATTGCAGATACAGCATATCCGCCAAGAATACCTATAATAAATGGAATGAGTTTTAATGTTTTTTTGCCGTAAGTTGAGCAGATAACAGTTATTAACAAAGTAATAAGACCGCAAAGTATAGTTATTAATGGTGATGTTGCAACGTCAGGAATACTACCTTTTGACATATCGCTTATTGCATTTCCTGCAAGGCTTAAACCGATGATTGCAACAGTAGGTCCGATTACAACTGCAGGCATAAGCTTGTTAATCCAGTTAACGCCGGCAAATTTTACAATAATTGCAATGATTACATAAACAAGGCCAGCAAAAATTGCACCGATAATTAATCCTAAAAATCCGAGTGACATTGATACGCCACCTGCAAAAGCAGCCATCATTGAACCGATAAATGCGAAAGATGAGCCTAAAAATACAGGTGATTTTTTCTGCGTAAACGCAATATAAACAAGTGTTCCGATACCTGCACCAAAGAGTGCTGCAGCAGAGCTCATAGTAGTTCCGCAAGCACCGTTAATAATAACTGGAACTACTAAGGTCGCAGTCATAATCGCTAATAACTGCTGAATTGCATAGATGATGAGTTGTGCGAATTTTGGTTTGTCATTTACCCCGTAAACAAGTTTCATTTTCATAACCCTCCATTTTTTTAGTGTATCATATTATCTTGACAAAGTTTGACAATATGTACAATATAAAATATACAATATTTTGTTTATTTTGTCAATTAATTTAATATATTTTGTAAATGATGATTGTAATCTGACGTAAAATATGGTATAATTTATTCAAATAAATTATTGGGGGCTGAAATGAAAAAGAGAGTTTTAAGTTTAATTATGGCATTTAGTATTATAACCTTATCAGGTTTATACACAATCATAGCAAGTGCTGCCGAAAGCGGAGCGTGTGGCAATAGTTTAACTTGGGTTTTAGACGATGAGGGTACACTTACCATAAGCGGAGAGGGTGATATGGATGACTGGAGAAGTCATTTATATGTTCCGTGGACTTATTTAGATGTTAAAAAAATAGTAATTAATGAGGGTGTAACATCGATAGGAGATTATGCATTTAGTTATTGCAGATTTGCTACAGAAGTTACAATTCCTACCGGAATTACCAGCATCGGAAACTATGCTTTTAATAAATGTGAAGGCTTGTCAGAAGTTGTAATACCCGACAGTGTCCGTTCGATTTCTTCAGATACCTTTGACGGATGTATAGGTCTTGTAAACATAACTGTTGCTGACGGAAATGAACGCTACACAACTGATGAATATGGTATATTGTATAATATAGAAAAAACAAGTTTATACAAATATCCGTCTGCGAGCACAAATAAAGAATGTGTTCTTCCTGCGAGCTTAGAAATTATACATAAAAACGCATTTGAGCTTTGTAAGAATTTAGAGTCAATAAAAGTTAAAGATGGTGGTTGGTACTATTCTTCTGATGATGGCGGAGTATTGTATAATAGAAACAAAGATACTTTAATTATGTATCCTGTGGGCAAAAAAACAGAAGAATATACTATATCAGATGGTGTTAAAACTATCGCAACCAATGCTTTTGCAAATGGTGAAAATTTAAAAAAACTTGTAATAGCTGAGGGTGTAACAACCATTAAAGAAAGAGCATTTAACAATAATACGGGATTAGAAAGTGTTAAATTTCCGCAGAGCCTTACAACTATGGAAAATGTTGCGTTCGGTGCGTGCACTTCTATTAAAACTATAGAACTTCCTGATAATTTAACAACTATCGGTCAGGGCGTGTTCAGTGGATGCAGTGGTATTAAATCTGCTACACTTCCTAAAAATATGACGGCTATTAACGATAATATGTTTAATGAATGTACTGCTTTAGAAAATATTGTGATACCCCAAGGAGTAACAAGTATTGGCATTAATGCCTTTCGTAATTGTTCAAGGTTAAAAAGTGTAACTCTTCCTAATAGCATAAAAGAGGTTGCGGCAGGATGTTTTGAATATTGTTCTTCCTTATCAAAAGTAAAATACTACGGGACTGCATCGGAATGGCAGACTGCATTATATATAGATCAAAGAAATAATCCTTTAAAAAATGCATCGCGAGAATATGCTAAATTTACAAAAACAACTCTTGGACCAGACGGAAAGACCTATATAGCTGTTACTGTAAATATTCCGAGAGAAAAAACGGTTATAATGGCATTTTATAAAAATGGCAAGCTCGTTGATTACGATTATGACTACGATGTTTATAGTGATTATAATGTCTATCTTAAAACCAATAAAGAGTTCGACACAGCAAAAGTTTTTGTGTGGGATGACCTAGAGGGTCT
>JAFQAG010000173.1 GCA_017416985.1 Clostridia bacterium | reverse complement strand
ACTGTCGCTTTGCGACAGTCTTTTTAACAATTATCTTTTCAACAAAACTTCGTCTTCGTATTTTTTTACTTCATCATACCAGCCAGAAGCGGCGTTAACACCACACTCAGAGCAGTATTTTGCCCATACTGCGCCAAAAGGCATTGTTTTCATTTCTTCCTGCATAACCATCAGCTCGGTCAGACGGTTTTCGTCCTGAAGCTTTTTAAGCATAGCATTAGGTGTACATAAAGCAGAAAGCAGAGCCTTTTGCATACTGCGTGTTCCTACAACCCAAGCGGCAATTCGGTTTATGCTTGCATCGAAAAAGTCAAGTGCGATATATACACGGTCTAAAGCATCGTTTCTTATAATTTCTTTTGCGATTTCTTTAGTTTCGTCATCGAATAAAACAACGTGGTCAGAATCCCAGCGAACACCACGTGTTACGTGCAGAGCAATCTCTGGGAAGAAGCATAAAAGTGCAGGTATTTTATCAGAAACAACCTCAGTCGGATGATAATGTCCGTTATCCATCAACGGCAGGCATCCTTCGTGAGTTGCGGCAAAGCTTAAAGTAAACTCTGCGCTGCCTGATGTAAAGGATTCAACACCGATACCGAAAACCTTTGATTCTACGCAAGGCTTAACTTTGTTCTTATCAAAAGGCTCAGATAAAATTTCTTCAATAGCTTCTTTATATCTCATACGGGGACCCATACGGTCAGCCGGTACGTCTTTGTAGCCATCGCCTGTCCAGATATTCATAACACAAGGGATGCCTGTTTCTTCAGCAAAGTACTGAGAAATTCTTATGCAGGCTTTTCCGTGCTCAATCCAGAACTTTCTTGTAGCTTCATCAGGGCTTGATAAAGTTAAGCCGTCTTTAACTTTAGGATGTGAGAAAAATGTGGGGTTAAAGTCAAGACCCATACCACGTTCTTTTGCAAACTCAACCCATTTTGCAAAATGCTTTGGCTCGAGCTTGTCTCTGTCGGCAAATTCGCCATCGGCAAAAATCGCATAGCAGGCATGAACATTAATTTTTTTAGCACCGGGGCATAATGACAAAGCTTTGTCTAAGTCTGCCATAAGCTCCTCGGGGGTACGTGCACTTCCCGGATAGTTACCTGTTGTCTGTATTCCGCCCGTTAAAGGACCGTCCTGGTCAAAACCTTTTACGTCATCGCCCTGCCAGCAATGAATCGAAACCGGAACGTTTTTAAGTGTTTTAATTGCCGCATCGGTATCAACACCGAATTTAGCATACATTTCTTTTGCTATCTCATAACTTTTTTCTAACATATTAATTCACCCTCGCTTTTTTATGATGATTTAATTATATTATTTTTAATTTTTTTTTGCAATAGTGTATTTTTACACAAAAAAATTGCATTTTTTTATTTTTGTTATTTAATGAAGAGAAAATATTACCACGTATATTCTGCAATTTTTCAGGAACTTATAGTGTGTCTTTAACGTTTAACTATGTGTAGGCAGTAAAGAGAGCGCAGCAGAGGAACGGACATAACAGTAAGATGAAACAAGTTAAAATTCAAGGAGGAATCTTTCATGTCTAAAGCAAGAAAAATTACTTCGTTCATCGTAGCGGCAGTTATGACAGCCGGAATGTCTTTAACATCATTTGCTGCACTTCCGGGTGACGCAGTAGGGTCAGCTTATGAAGAAGCAATCGAAACTCTCGGAGCTTTGGAAATTATGGTCGGTGACGAAGAAAGCGGCAACTTCAGACCGGAGGCGCCAATTAAACGTTCAGAGTTTGCAAAGGTTGCAGTCGAGGCTATGGGTCTTGGCGCCGTTGCAGAAAGCTCAACACAGAAAACAAAATATCCTGACGTTGTTGAAAATCACTGGGCGAACGGATATATTAACGTTGCAACTCAGCAGGGTGTAGTTATCGGTGACGACCAGCACAACTTCCGTCCTGATGATTCAATCACTTATGCAGAGGCAATGACAATCTTAGTAAGAATAATCGGTCACGAACCATCAGCAGAAGCAAAAGGCGGATTCCCGTCAGGATATCTGGTAGTAGGTTCGCAGAACGGCATTAACAAAAATGCAACTGCAAATGCAAACGAAGCAGTTGTAAGAGGTATGGTAGCACAGATGACCTTTAATGCTCTTACCGTTAAGCTTATGGAGCAGGTAGGCTTTGGTAACGACGTAAAATACGAGGTTGTTGACAAAACTCTGCTTGAAGATACTTTAGATACCCAGAAGGTATACGCACAGATTACAGCGGTAGGTACAAGCAGCATCAACGGAACAAGCTCGCTTAAGGATAACGAAGTCCGTTTGGGCGAAAAGGTTTACGAAGTATCTGATAAAGCATTAAACGATGTAAGAAATCTTTTAGGCTTTAACGTAGTAGGCTATGTAAAAGAGTTCGATAACGGCGATGAAAAGCTGATTTTAGCTCGTGCAGAGAAAAGTAAAAATCACTCTGTTAAAATCAGCACAGACGATATCGAATCTGTTGCAAGCACCGAAACTATGCACACATTAGATTACTGGTTAGACAAGGATAAAGACCGTGACACACAGCAGATTAATATAGCAATAGATGCTAAAATGATTTACAACGGCAAGGCAATTGATTTTGACGCATCTCTTATGAAGCCGGAGGCAGGTCGCATAGTTGCGCTTGACCACAACAACGACGATATTTATGATATCGTGTTTGTAACCTCAACTGAAAACTATGTTGTAGAAGAGGTTGTTACAAGCAGTAACCGTATAACCGATAAATACGGCAAACCATCTTTAGTGTTAGACCCGAAAAACGAAGAAATTAAATTCGTAATCTCTCGTGGCGGTCAGCTACTTTCGGTTTCTGACCTTGAAGAATGGGATGTATTATCAGTAGCGAAAAGTAAAGACGGTAAAATCATTAATATAGAGGTTTCAAGTGAAAGTGTTACAGGTAAGGTTGCAGAAAAAGACGGAGATAAAATCTTCATTAACGGTGAAGAATATAAGGTTGCTAAAAACTATACAGAAACAATTAACTTAAACGACGAGGGAACATTCTACCTTGACGTTGAAGGTAAAATCGCAGCAGTAGATGCAACAGCAACTCTGTCTTCTAACTACGCATACCTTACTGCAGCAGGTATGAAATCAGGCTTTGATAAAGTACTCGAGGTTAAGTTATTCACTAAAGAAGGCGAAACCAAGGTGCTTACTTCAACTGAAAAAATCAAGCTTAACGGAAAATCAGGAAAGCTTGCAGAAGAAGCTCTTAACGCTTTAAAAGATGACGAAGGAAAGGTTGTAGCTCAGCTTGTTACCTTCGAGCTTAACAAAGACGGAGAAATTTCACAGCTTAATACCGCAGTTGATAAGACTGAAAGCGGAGAAATCAACAAAAACGTATTCACTAAAAACGTTCAGGCGAGCCTTAAGTATAAAGAGGCATCTAAAAAGCTTGGCGAATATAATATAGACGCAAACACAATTGTGTTCGATATCCCAGAGGGCAAGACTCATACAACTGATTTTGCAATCGGAAATATCGACTTGTTCGAAGATGGCACAGAATATAACGTATCCATCTACGACATCGGTGAGGATATGACTGCAAAGGTTATTATCGTAACCAACTCTCAGGGTATTGCAAACCTTGAAGCACCGCTTGCAGTAATCGACCAGATTACAACAGTAAACAATGACGATAACGAAAATGTTCAGAAGGTTTACGCATATGTAAACGGTGAAAGAGTATCTTATGTACCCGCTGAAGACGGAATCTTAGTAAACGGCGAGGATGCTGCATTAAAACGTGGCGACATCGTACAGTTTAAATTAAACAATAAAAACGAGGTTGAAAATATCAGAGTTCTGTTCGAAGTAGCTAATAAAGAAGTTGAGGCAGAAAATCAGGTTGCAGAAGACCTGCTTACCGTATACGGAAGAGTTATTAAAAAGTTTGCAAACTCAATTAACGTACAGGTAGGCGAGGGTAAGATTAAAAACTACTCTATAAGCGATGCAAAAGTATACGAGGTAGACACTGCAAAAACAAATAACGCAATCAAGGTTGTTACGCCGGGCGACATTGCTCAGTACGACGAGCTTGACCAGAGCCGAGTATTTATAAAGATTTATAAAGATGCGGTACAGGAAATTGTAATAGTAAAATAATTAAAGCCAGCCAACCAAATTAATATATCACACAACGCCAAAACAGGTCGTGCTATGTAGCACGACCTGTTTACTATTTTTTTATGTATAATTTACTTAAATGATTTTAAATTAACCGGTGATAACTCTACAAGACCTGGAACCATAACGAGTGCTTTATATACAATCATTGAAATTGCAAAATCAAAGCAGTGGTGAAGTAGTGTAATTCCGCCAGTAACGCCCCACATGAAGTACATTGTT
>JAFQAG010000172.1 GCA_017416985.1 Clostridia bacterium | reverse complement strand
ATGGCAGCAATGCGTGAAATAGCTGCAAAACCTGATGCAACCCAAAAGGATAAAAATGTAATTACCATTTTAGAGGTCTGCAACGAAATGTATGCAAGAGGAATTGAATTCTTGCCGATTGACCTTTATAAATCGCACGGCAAAAAATTCTTAGAAGAAAACGGTGCTATAAGACCTCCTTTAAACACAATAATGGGTCTTTCTGATGCTGTTGCAGACAGTATTATCGAAGCCAGAAAAGACGGAGAGTTTATTTCTGTCGAGGATCTTATGCGACGTGCAAAATTAGGAAAATCTATGATTGAAAAGTTAAAAGAATATGAAGTATTAAATGACCTGCCTGATACAAGCCAGGTAAGCCTATTTGACTTTTAAACATTGGTCGTAAGGAGAAAAACAGCGTGAAACGCAAGATGTGTTTTTGGGCATCTTTCTTGCTTTTGGGTGTATGGGTAGGATACTACACAGATATTGTTACGGTAATTACATTATGTAGTCTGGTCACTGTTGCCGCAATATTTAAATTTTTGTGTTCTCGAAAACTTAAAGATTTATTTTATATTGTGGCAGCGTGCTTGTTAATACTTGGCAGTGTGTCAGTTATATATCGTGGAGATATAAGTTTAAATAAACTATATCCTTATATAGACGAATATGTTGATGTTAAAGCAGAGGTTATAGAAAGACCTTTATTTAAAGATAACAAAGTAACCTTTATTGCCAGAATTACAGAATTGAGTTTTTTAGATGAACATATATATCCGGATGAAAAAGTAAGAATATCCTGGAGAACTGAAGAAAATAATCTTAACTTTGGTGATATATTTACTGCAAGAATCATAATGAATGTGCCGTCCAGTGCTGAAAATGACGGTGCTTTTGACTATTGTACATATTTAAAAACCAAAGGCATATTCTTTAGTGGCTATATAGATGCCGACAGCATGCAGCTTTGCGGAGCCAAAGAGCTTAGCGCATCAGATATGATAAAACTGTTTCATTATAAATGCTGCGATAAAATTGATGAAATAGTATCGGGCAATATTGCACCCATTTTAAAAGGTATACTTTTAGGTGATAAAAGTAATTTAGATGATGAAACAAAACTAAAGCTTTCACGTAGCGGATTAGCGCACGTGACTGCAGTTTCAGGACTACACGTATCAACTGTTTCTATGTTAATTCTTGCGTTATTTAAAATGTTTAAAACAAGAAGAAAACGCATAAGCGGAGTGCTTGCAATTATTTTTATATTTTTGTTTGTGTTAATAAGCGGAGCGCCGGTTTCGGCGATTCGTGCCGGAATAATGACATCTATGGCAATCATAGCTGAATTTGTTGTAAGAAAGGCAGACGCATATACATCGATGGCGCTAGCTGCGATTATAATAGTTTTAATATGGCCTTTTGCAGCATTTGATGCCGGATTTTTACTTTCATTTGGTGCAGTATTCGGAATTTTATTATTTTATCCACGTATGTTCAGAATTATTTCGAGGCTGTTACCTAAGAATAAAAATATAGTAATAACTGTAATAAATAAAATAGTAAGTAAAATTTTATCAATATTTTGTACAAGCATATCAGCTCAATTAATTACTGCTCCGATACTTTTATATTTTTATCAGGAATTTACATTCTGGAGCTTGGTTTCAAATATCATAATAATACCAATAATGTCGTTTATTATGATTAGCGGAATACTGCTGTGCACGATAGGATTTATCGCAAAACCTGTTGCCATCCTTACAGTCGGGTTTGGCTATTCGTTTTTGTTGTTGCTGGAAAATACAATTGATTTTTTCGGAAAGCTTGATTTTGGATACATATCATACGGTCATATAACGCCGTTTTTTATTTTTGTGTATATATTGTTTTTAAGTGTTTTATATTTGTTGCTTGATAAAAAACACAGGAAGGTGACCTTTATACCTGCAACAACCATAGTGGCGCTTTTTATAGTTTTTGGAATATACACAGCTACTGACAAAACCGCAGAGGTTATGTTTATAAATGTAGGTCAGGGTGATTCATCCTGCATAAGCCTTCCTCGTGGCGTTGATATTTTAATTGACGGCGGCGGAACACCATCTTATATGGATTATTATGATGTAGGTCTTAAAACGGTCAAGCCATATCTTTTAAAACATGGGGTAGAGAGTGT
>JAFQAG010000171.1 GCA_017416985.1 Clostridia bacterium | reverse complement strand
CTTAGTTTACTGGGGCAACCATCAGACAATGGACCTAGAAACAGGCGAATGGGCAGAATATTTTAATAAATATGCAACTGCTCAGCCGTATGTTGAGGTTAAAGACCGTGACCTTTATTTAACTCCGTTCTTCGAGCTTGACCCTGTGGCAGCAGCAAAAATAATTAAAGACCACTGGTGCGCAATTATAGATGAAGACGAAGCGGGCAATTGGGATACAATGTCATTTAACCGTCATGCTATTATTGATAAAAAGAACGGACCTGTTTATAGCGGTTGGGAAAATCCTGACGGATTTTTGCAGAACCCAAATCCGGATGACCCTGATGACCCTTGGGTAAGAACAAAAGACCTTAGCTTTATGTCGAGTGCGGCAGCAATGCTTGCATATTCTGACTTTGGCTATCAATTTACAAAAGATACAGATATGCTTTTGTGGGGATATCGCTTAATATACAGATATATCGATACCCGATATGAATTTGACGAAACACAAAGCTATTCTCCTGAAGAAGAGGCAAGACGCCGCAATGCTGACGGAATGTTCGGAACACTATTTACCAGCCCTAAAAGAATGGAGGGCTTAAAGTCGCTGGTTGACGACTTTGGTGAGCAGTGGTGGACTATTCCGGGCATACGTAGTTATTCGGGTGACCCGGGTTACGGAGACCGTTTTGTAACCCAGTTTGGCCATATGCTTACATCAGGTGGACATATGACCGAGGAGCAGGTAGATAAAGAGGCGTGGGAAGGTGCGTTAATTAGAGCAAACTATACTATATGCAGTGCTATATTTAACGACTCTATGCATCTTGCAAAAACTATGATGTCAGTAGAGGGCGATGAAATATTTGAAGATGGAATGACCGTATCGCAGGCAGGAAAGCAGCTTGCTATGGACTATATGAAGGGTGTAGCAGCTTATATAAAATGTGCTTACGATTTTGAACAAAATCTGTTCCACACAGTGCTGACAAACGGTTTGGTTTTAGATGACATTGTATGGACACGTCCCGGTTACTGGGGAAGTGCAGGAAAAACTCACGGCAACGAAAAACCGAGTGATTTCCATGCAGACAACTTTATTAAGGCATATCTTATGACGGCAGATATTCCTGAACTTGAAGCTGAACGTGAGCTTATGTGGGAGGCTGCAAGAAATATATGTGATAAAACCTATCATATGGGTGATATCGGTAATCCTATAAAAGGAGAAAAACCGAACCTAAATCTCGCAATTCACTCAACCGACACAACAGTTATCCGTATGCTTTTAACACTTTACGAGGCATCGGGTTGGGATGAATATTTAACTCAGGCGCGTATTGTTGGTAATAACATTACAGCAAATGTATTTAAGGGTGACTATTTTATTGATGATACTACAAAACAATACATCAATACAGATGGTGAATATCCGTATGTGTTGTTAAAGCTTGAAGCAACTCTGCGTGGTGAGCCGGATTTAGTTCCTGACAGCCGTTATCTTTCACATCATGAGTGTGATGCTGTATATATGGATGATCGCGGATATTTAGAAACATGGACAAGTGCACCTCATAAAAATCTTACATTCCCAACCGTTAAGGTGACAGAAATAAGACTTTCTGAATATGACTTAGAGCTTAAAGTCGGTGAAGAAAAAAGCCTTGATGTTACAATAAGACCCGATGATGCAAGCTCAAAAGCAATTAACTGGGATATTAAAGACAGAGATATAGTAAATGTAACCGGCACCAATAGCTTTGTTGGACTTAAAGAGGGTGAAACCGTAGTATATGCGGCATCTAGAAGTACAACTGGTATTGTGTCAAAACCGCTATATATTAAAGTTACACGCTAAGGAGGGAAGCAAGTGAAACGATTAATAGCATATATATTGACTTTTGCAATGTGCATCTCGCTTTGTGTATTGCCTGTGTCGGCATCAAATGAAAAGTATCAGAATAAGGCAGTTTCTCTTCTTGCGGGGCTTAATATATTAAGAGGTGACGAAAACGGAGATTATCTGCTTGATAAATCTGTAAACCGTGCAGAATTTACTGCGTTTATAATTCGCATGATGGGCTTAGAAGATGTGTCTTTAACAGATACGGAAAAGGGCACAGTTTTTTTAGATGTGCCGGTTGAGCACTGGGCGGCAGGCGTTATAAGTGCGGCATCTAAAATGGAGCTTATTCAAGGTGTGGGCAATGGTATGTTCGAGCCTGACCGTGGTGTTACACTTGATGAGGCAGTTAAAATTTTAGTTTCTGCTTTAGGATATAAAGACATTGCAGAACGAAGCGGTGGATTTCCGGGCGGATATATCAAAATGGCAAGCGACTTAAAGCTTTATAAAAATTTTGAACATAGTGGCGGTAAATTAACCAGAGCAAATGTGTGTATGCTTATATACAACACCTTGACCGCAGATGTGTTAAATGAGCTTACTGGCTATGCAGAAAAATCTGCATTAGAAACATTTTTAAACCTTGAAACCATCAGCGGAACAGTTACTGCTACGGTCGGATATCAACGTGAAAGAAAGCTTAAGTCTGAAATAATGATTGACGATGTGGCATATGAATGCAAAGATGCTTTGGCTGATGATTATATTGGTATGTATGTTAAATGCTACATAGATGATAATGATGGCAATAAAACAGTTTATCATATTCAGTCGGCAAAAGAATACGAAACCGTTACAATAGAGGCAGATGATATAGAGCCTACAACTACTTTATCTGAATTTAATTATGCAGATGAAGAAGGCGATGTTAACGATTTAGACTTAGATGATGAATTAACTGTTTTCTATAACGGAAAAATATTACCGAAAGAAGAGCATTCTGACAGCGTTTTAAAGCCATCAATGGGCAGTGTTATACTTCGTGATGGTGACGGCGATGGAGTATTTGAAACCATTTTACTTAACGTATATTCAGATTATGTCGTAAATTACATAAGTGAAGATGTAGTATATGCAAAATTTGGTAAAACTCTTGACTTGTTAAAGCCTGATACACTTCTTATTATAAGAAACGGCGAAGAAATTCCTGTATCTGAAATCCAGAACGGTGATGTTTTAAGTGTAATGCAAAGCCGTGACGGAAAAATGACAAAAATTATTGTATCAAGCGATAGCGAAGATGGATATATAACCGAAATTGCAGAAAACGGAAATGATGATACAGTATATACCTTGCAGAATACTCAAACTGAAGAATCCGTTGAGTTTAAACTTGATGAAGAATACAAGGCAGCACTCAATGCGCATCATATGGATACGGTTTCGCTTACGGTAAGCGATAAAAATCTGCTCAGAGTTTATTATAATGCTTTCGGTCTGGTAGCGGATATAACAACTGTTGCCGGAGAGGATGAGTATGTTTATGGCTATTTTATGGGTGTGGACGTACTGCGTGAGGGTATTGATCACAAAGTATCATTTAAAATTATGACCCTCGCAAACCGTATGGAGATATTTAAGGCACGTGAAGGCGAAGACATAAAATACGGCAGACCACAGGGTAGTAAATATCTTATTACTGATGAAAATGCCGGTGATGTGGCAGTAGCTATAAATACCAGCAAAAAATTAGTAAAATACAAGCTTGACCAAGAGGGATATTTAACCGAAATTTATAGAGCCACAGAAGTTGCAGGCTCTGAGCATTTTTCAAAGGATTCAGAATCTGACAATCTTTTAACTTATCGTGATGGTGTGTTTGGCAATAAGTATTATATAGACCAGAACACAGCGGTATTTTCTGTAAACGGTACATATACAAATATTATGTCAGCTGGTAAATACACCGCATTTTTGAATAATGGTGCACAAAAGTACTGTACATTTTATGATGTAGAAGGCAGTTACGTAAAGGCTTTAGTAATAAATGCACCTGCAGTTACGGTGTATAACGATACAATAGGCGGCGGATACGAAATTATTTTAGACCACGTAAATTCGCCTATTTTATACATTGATACAATTACAACCAAGTTGACAGATGATGGCGAAAGTTATATGCAGCTTTCTGGTTTTCAGGATGGAGAACCGAAAGAAATCTTAGTGGCAAATGTGCTTAAGCCAAATTCAGAGGCACGCAGTAACTTAAAGCCGGGAATTGCAATTCAGTATGAAGACAATGGTGTTCATATTAACTATGCAGAAACCAGCAATTCAACCAGACAAATGCTTGTGTTTAAAACTGTGCATGATTTTACGCAGCAGAACAATGAGGATATCTTCTGGGAATACAGTAAGGTTATGAGTACACGTTCTATGATCACTACTATGTGGGGTAATGTAGATAACGTAAAAGGTGATTACTACACAATCTCGGTTTCTGGTAACAGCTATACTGCTAAAATCCATGAAAATACTATGGTATTAAAGTACGATAAAGATAAAAATCGTTTTACGCAGACAACTGCAGACGCAATTAATACCGGACATAACCTGTTTATGCGTCAGCGTTATCAAAATACCAGAGAGGCTGTAATTTATTAATAGCCTTATTGCAAGTCTTAAATTAAGGAGCAACATTATGAAAAAAATATATGTTAGTTTATTTTTAGCGTTGTTTTTGCTTTGTCAGTGTATTATGTTGCCGGGTGCTTTTGCAACAGAAAATAATAT
>JAFQAG010000170.1 GCA_017416985.1 Clostridia bacterium | reverse complement strand
TCTCCGAGGTAAGAAAATCAGGAGAGTTATCTTACATAAGACCTGACGGAAAATCTCAGGTAACAGTCGCTTATGACGAAAACGGAAAACCTGTTTCGATTGATGCTGTTGTCGTTTATAATCAGCACAGCGAAGAGGTTACTCAGGAGCAGTTAAGAGAAGATATTAAAAACAAAGTAATTCTGCCGACACTGCCGGCTGAATATGTAAATGACGATACTAAGTTTTACATAAATCCGACCGGACGTTTTGTTATCGGCGGACCGCAGGGCGACTCTGGCTTAACAGGCAGAAAAATCATTGTTGATACCTATGGCGGATATGCCCGTCATGGCGGCGGAGCATTTTCGGGTAAAGACCCGACAAAAGTTGACCGAAGTGCAGCTTATGCATCAAGATATGTAGCTAAAAACATAGTAGCTGCAGGCTTGGCTGATAAATGCGAGGTTCAGGTTGCGTATGCAATTGGTGTTGCAAAGCCGGTATCTGTAAGAGTTGACACATTTGGTACTGCAAAAATTGCAGAAGAAAAAATAGAAGAGCTTATTTTAAAGCATTTCGATTTGCGTCCGGCAGGAATCATAAAATCGCTTGATTTACGCAGACCTATCTATAAACAGACCACAGCATACGGACATTTCGGCAGAAATGATTTAGACTTGCCGTGGGAACGTCTTGACAAAGTAGAAGAACTTAAAAAGGCGGCATTTAATTAAAATTTTTAAGGAGCGTTAGCCATGAAAATATTGATTGTAGATGACGAAAAGCTGTTGGTAAAGGGCATAAAATACAATTTTGAGCAAGAGGGCTTTACTGTTTTGGCGGCATATGACGGAGAAGAAGCGATTAAAATGGCATACGACAAAAGCATTGATTTAATTATTCTGGATTTAATGCTCCCCAAAATAGACGGACTTTCGGTATGCCAGAAAATCCGTGAATTTTCTAATGTTCCTATTGTTATGCTTACGGCTAAAAACGAAGATATGGATAAAATTTTAGGCTTAGAATATGGTGCTGACGATTATCTAACAAAGCCGTTTAACATTTTAGAGCTTAAAGCACGTGTAAAGGCAGTTTTGCGCCGAATGACACCTGCTACGGCACAGTCTAAAGAATCGGTTATTGCGATGGGCAATATTAAACTCGATTATAATTTAAGACGTGTTACAATAGGCGAAAAAACAATAGACTTAACAGCAAAGGAATTTGACCTTATTGACTTGTTTGTATGTAACAGCGGCAAGGTATATTCAAGAGAAAATCTTTTGGATATTGTGTGGGGTTATGATTATCCAGGCGATGTTCGAACAGTTGATGTACATGTTCGTCGCCTGCGTGAAAAGATTGAACCCAATCCTGCTGAACCGACCTATATTCATACAAAATGGGGGGTAGGTTATTATTTTAAAGAGAATTAAACAAGCTAAAGCTGAAACAATTAAAAAATATTGGGACAACGAAAGCTGGAACAGAGCCTGGGGTCCGTTTACAAGTATCAGAGGGAAGATAGTTTTTACTTATATCGTAATAATTTTGATTGTGCTTTTGGTGCTGAGTTCATTTTTGGTAAACACCTTATATACATATTTGTTTGACCAAAAACGTGTTGAGGTACTTACCAGTGCAAACATAATTGCAAGCACGCTTTCTGAGTCGTTTTCTGAAGAATACATAACAAAAAAGATTCCTCAGATGCCGCTTGAGCAAAATTCTCGTGTAATTGTGGTCGATACAAAAAGTACGGTTATTTACGACTCGTATCTTTTAACGAGTTTAAAGGGCAAAACCTTTATTAACTCATCTATTACGACTGCACTTATGAAAAACGGTAAAGACTCTGGCAATTATTATAAAGAAGACGGCAGCTGGTATATCGAGGCAGCCGTTCCGATAATAAAAAATTCAAAGCCCGTAGGTGCAGTATTTTTAGTGCTGTCGGGTGATGCAACTGAGCAGGTTATAACGCATATCAGAAACTCGCTTTTAGTGCTTGGATTTTTTATTATAATCGTTGTCGGCATATTTTCTACTATGATGGCAAGTCTTGTAACTATGCCTGTTGAAAAGCTTACCAGATTTATAAACAATATGCCAAAAGACAGTCTGCAAAAGGTTGAGGTAACAACAAAAGACGAAGTAGGGCAGCTGGCGTTGGCATTTAATGCCTTAATTGACCGCTTAGCGGAGCTTGAAGATAAAAGACGTGCATTTGTGTCAGATGCTTCGCACGAGCTTAAAACCCCGCTTTCGATAATTAAACTGCTTTCAGATTCGCTTATTCAGACTGAAAATCCTGACCCTGAGTTTATCAAGGAGTTCTTAAGTGATATGAACAACGAAGTCGAAAGACTTACAAGAATTATAGAAAGACTTTTAAACCTTACACAGATGGACTCAAAACAGCTTAATATGCAGTTTGTTCATACTGATATGAAAGAGATTATGAACGAAATTTGTAAAAAACTTGCTCCTTTAGCATCTAAAAAGAGTATTTTGTTTTCTCTTAATATGATAGAAGACGAGGTTATTTTGCCGATTGAACGTGACAGCTTGGTCGAGGCAATATATAACATTGCAGATAACAGCATAAAATATACCGAAGAGGGCGGCGAGGTTGTAATTGAGTTAAGCCGTGATTTAGGTAATGTGTTTGTATCGGTTGCTGATAGCGGAATAGGAATCCCAAAAGATTCGGTACAAAAAATATTTGACCGTTTCTACCGTGTTGATAAAGCCCGTGCACGAGATACTGGCGGAACAGGTCTTGGTCTTGCCATAGCCTTAGA
>JAFQAG010000169.1 GCA_017416985.1 Clostridia bacterium | reverse complement strand
TTTAACTCCATTTGATAAAATGATGAATTATCTGTACGGAAAATATCAAAAGCTTTTAAAAATACTTTTAAAGAATACAAAAAAAACAGTAGTAATTACCTTGTTAGTATTCTTTGTAAGCTTAATTATGCTTGGTATGCAGGGTATGACCCTTATGCCGTCTACGGATGAAGGAACCCTTACCATAAGTATTAAAATGCCGCAAGGAACGAAAATTGAGGATACCGATAAACTTTCTGAAAAAATTGAAGAAAAGCTTAAAACTCACGAAGATATTGAAACAATTTTTGCTAACGTTGGCTCTTCGGGTGCGATGTCAGCAATAACCGGTTCAGGTTCTAACTCATCAAGCATTACCGTAACCCTAAAAGATGACAGAAAAAAGACCACAGACGATATAGGGCAGGAAATAAGAGAAATGCTTTCTGATATTGCAGGTGCAGAAATATCTGTTGCATCTTCTAACAGCGCTATGGCGGGTATGTCATCTGATGAAATCTCATTTGAGTTTTCGGGAAAAGATGATGTACAGCTTGAAGAATTTATAAAGAAAGCTGAAAATGTGTTGTCAAAAATTGAGGGTGTGACAGAAACCGAAACCTCACTTTCTGAAACAAAATCAGAAGCCAGAATAAAAATTGATTCAGCTCGTGCGGCTAATTATGGTTTTAACACCGCAACACTATCATCGCTTGTAAAATCAGTTTTAGAAGAAACGACGGCATCCAGGTATACAGAAAGCGGTAGCGAATACGATATTAAAATTGTATATCCTGATGATTATGTAAAAAATTACAACGAACTAAAAAAATTACAGATAAAATCACCAATGGGACAATGGGTATCTCTTTCAGACATTTCTGATGTAGTTGTAGAGCAGGGGTATACAACACTTACACGAATAGACCAAAAACGTGTTGTAACATTAAGCGGAAAGCTTTATGAAACAAATATGGGCGAAGTAAAGTCAAAATTTGAAAGTGCTCTTACACAAAACGGAATCCCGGACGGAATATCAATGAACACAGGCGGAAACTACGAAGTAATGATAGAAGCAATGAGTTCGCTTTTAATTGCCATAATATTAGGTATTTTACTTATGTATTTTGTTATGGCAGCGCAATTCGAAAATTTAAAGCAACCGTTTATTATTCTATTTACAATTCCACTTTGTATGATTGGTGTTGTATTAGCTTTGGTGGTAACACGAAGTCCTTTATCGGTAATAGGTTGTATAGGTATTTTAATGCTTACTGGTATAATAGTAAACAATGCAATTGTGTTAATTGATTATGCAAATACATTGCGCAAAGAAAATCCCGATACGCCTTTAGATGAATTGCTTATTCAATCAGGTATGGCAAGAATGAGACCAATTTTAATGACAAGTTTAACATCTATATTAGGCTTCTTACCTATGGCAATGTCATCATCAGGAGGCGCAGCTATGATGCAACCTCTTGCAATAGTATTAATTGGCGGTCTTACAGTAGGAACGTTTTTAACATTGTTTATAATACCTGCAGTATATAAAATATTTGAGAATAAAAGCATTAAACGTAGCATGAAAAAGCAGCAAATAGACCAAAATATCTAAAAAAACAGAGCGACTATTTAAAGTCGCTCTGTTTTTAGTTTGACGGAATTTTCACGGTATAAAATGAAAAACTACATAGAAAACATAAAAATCCGTTAAAAACGCAAAAATGCGCCTGAAATCATAAAACAAAAACGAGGAACACTTTTTACAAGCGTTTCCTCGTTTTATACTATTCTAATACATATACGGTAGCCGGACGGCGACCAAACTGATAACATTCAGATCTTGTGTTGTAACAAAGGTCAACCTTATTGCCTTTAATAGCGCCACCGGTATCTGCTGCAATCGCAAATCCGTACACCCACGAATCACCACCGTCAGGGGACTCGACATAAACTTTAGAGCCAAGCGGAATTACTCTCGGGTCAACTGCTATAACACCGTACTGTGCACGCATGCCGGTTGCTGTAAGACCACCGTATCCACCGTTGCTTGCAGGGGATGGGTCATATGCAGTTGCGTTACATTGAATAACCTTTTTATAACGAACCGGACCTTTAGATGTTTGTACGGTATTAGGTATATAAGTTCCGTATTCAACAATTTTTGCAACAGGTTCAACAATTACATTTTGAGAAAGCATAAGCTTTTCTGTTACCACACCATCACGTGTAGTTATACGATAAGTTGATTCAGCCCAGCCAGTATCGCCTTCCTGAATAACATTCACATAATCTGCCTGCTTATCATCACGCATAATTTTTGTTTCGTGAAAATCCATAACCTGTTCTTCTTTTACTGTTTCGATTGTAACACGAGTAATTTTAACCTCTAAACCATCTGTAACAGCAGTTTTTAAATCCGGGGTAATTTCGTCGTGCTCACCTAATGTAATATCTGCATCAATAAGTGCTGACTCAAGTGTTTTTTCGCAGCTGTACATTTCTTTAAATACGCCGCCATCAGTCAGCAAAATTTTTGTTCCACGTGTAATCGTGATTTCGTCGTTGTCCTTAACTTTTGAATTGAGCGGAGCAGAAACTCTGTCACCAGCTCTTAAAATGATATTTTGTTCTGCTAATGCCTCTTCGACATATAATTTTGTTGTTTGAGCGGAAATAACTTTTTCTCCATCTTTGATTGTGATTTGCTTTGGACTTGCAAATCCGAAAAGAAAAACAGAAACACATGCGATTAAAACTATTGTAGAAACCGTATAGAGTATTCCGTGCACAGAAAAGCTCTGTGTGTTCTTCTCGTCGTTCTTCGTAAACATATAAAACCTCCTCGTAATTATAACGCAGATATTACGAAAATGTTACATTTCCTATCGAACGTTGACCATTATAAAACATTTTTGGCGAAAAGTCAAACAAAATAATGATTTAAAGCATAAAACGTTAATAATTTCTTTTACATATTTTGGAAATACCGCTTATGAATACTGTTGTAGACTATTATAAGCAAAAAAATGGATTTTTATTCCAATTTTAATAATTTTTTCGTTTCTTGCTATAAAAATTACCTTAATTTTCTAAATAATTCCAAAATTTAGTAGATTAAATTAGCGATTTACAGTTATGTATTCTTCAATATCCTTAAATTTTTTATCACCAATTCCACTTACTTTTTTTAGGTCGTATATAGTTTTAAATGGTTTATGTTTTCTGAATTCTATTATTCTTTCAGCTAAAACAGGACCAATGCCGTCTAAGCTATCTAATTCTTCTTTTGTTGCTGTGTTTATATCCAGTTTGCCATTATTTTCATTAATAGCTGTTTCAGTAAGAGCGGTCGAAATTTCTTCTAAAGGTTCAAAT
>JAFQAG010000168.1 GCA_017416985.1 Clostridia bacterium | reverse complement strand
TACCGAAAATCTCAACTTTGTTAATATATGTTACCTCGGGTTTGAGGTCTGTTTCCATAAATTGTACACCATTGGCATAAGCAGTAAAGACACCGCCTCTCAAGTCATTTTTTTTGTCTAAATCAACTCGAAACTCCATATTGTACCAAGAGGTCGGCTCTGTCGCCGTTCTTGTAGGATATGCCTCGGTAAAGGTTTTTGAACTATGCTGCGAACCCTGCGCTCCGCTTAACTGTCCGTATGAAAACAGAAAACACTCCTGAAGCATTTTGCTTCCGTTTAATGCTACATATAGATAGTCGCCGCCGGGCAGACATCTTATTTTAAACTGAAAGCTTATAACACCCGAACTTATACGGTCAAATTCTTTTTGTAATCTAACCAATGTGTTGGGTCTTGAGCCTTCTACCGATTCATCCCATATCTTGGTAAAGCTGGCAACCTTGTTGTCAACCGGATTGCCCTCGCTGTCGGTATCCGATGCAATCTCGGCTATGTGTCCCGGCTTTGGATCTAAAGTCCAGCCATTAAACCCGGTCAGGCTGTCGCCAATGTTGCCGCTTTCAAAATTCTCTTCTAATAACAGTTTTGTAACTCTTTGTGATTCTGCTAAAACACCTATGGGCATACTGGCAGAAAGAATAATACAAAAAGTCAAACACATTACTAATATTTTTTTCATGACCTTCTCCCTTCCTTTATTAGCTATTTTTATCTTAATTGAACCTCACCGTTGAATCTAACGGCATAATATTGTCATAATTCCATATATAAGCTATAATGTATCCGCCATCTGTTTCTTTTGGAAAATACATATTTACATCAACAAGATTCGTTCCTGCGCTAAGATTATTTAAATCAACAGTTTTAATCGCCATCGCCTTGCCTGATGCATTATAAAGAGCAAAAATCGCCGTAGCATCAAGTTCAGTTATTTTATTTATTTCTGCACTTTTGAGCATTCCACCCGAAATAATATCCTGACAATTCTCGTCATTTGCGTCTGTCATAATTATGCTGTTTACCATATAATTGCTGTTTTTTAAATATTGATACAAAGTCACATCGTCAACCAGCACATAGCTATATATCTCTTTTGAAGCTGTCTGTTCTGAAATTCTTCTTACAGAAAAACTTCCTATCGAAAAGCTGCCCTCTGTTTTATTTATACCGCCATAAAAACTTTGATTTCTTATCATAGGTTTGCCGTTTACAAACAAATCGTATGTGTTATCAGTTTTATAGATAAAATCTATATCAAACCATTCACTCAATCCTATACCATCGTAGAACGTTATTATGTTGTCTATCTTTATCTCACTGCCCATATTTTCGCTACCGCCGGAAACAGCCCGCAAGCAAACCTTGCTAAATTCATTATCTGCATTATAATAAAATATAAAATATACCGTCGATAAAATTGTGCCTTCGGTATCGTATGCACGAATAAAGTATGGTATGGTATACGGTTCGCCCTCCACATAATAGGTCACACCCTTAAGATTCATAAACTTTAATTTTGCCGAAACCTTTTGAATTCCTTTGGCAGAATTTGAAAAGTTTACTTTGGTATCGTAGTTAGTACCCATTGCATTAAGTTTTAATACGGTATTTTCATTATTCTCCGGGTCGCTGACAATTTCGACAGTTTCGTTATCTGCATCGGCTTTATACAAGCTAAGATAGCTACCATCGCTTACATTACCCTGTTTTTCTTTTAAAATTCCCTTATCATAATCCATATCATTTTTAGCTGTCTGTATAAAATCTCCTACGCTTACGGTATAATTGGTAAGTGTGCCGTTTAAGGCTGTGCTGTAATAAGCACCACCAAGTTTTTCTGTATTCAGTCTTTTACCGTCAGGCAGCAAAACTTCTGCACCTTTATATGTATTAATTGTCTCATTTTTTGTTTGCTTAACAACAGTAACTATAACCGTAATATTTTCTGAAAAACCATCAATTTTTCCCGGAACCTTATATGTTCCTGTATAATCAGTATTCACATTGTATTTTAAATCAAAGCTTTTTGTGCTGCCATCACTCATTACAAGAGAAATCTGCGTAGTCTGTTCGGCACTGTCACCCAACATAACAACTTTATATATAACCTTATCCGACACATTTTCTGACACAGTAACAAGTTTCGACGACACTTCTTCACCTGTGTTTATACGATATATTACAGAAATTCCGTCTTTTGTGCCCCTAAACACCCGACTGCCTATACAAGTGGTGTCTACGACTCCGCCATTATAAGCGTTTTCCCAATCAATATTATTCGGCAAAGTATACGACGAATTTTTTGACGTATTAACTATATTTTCAGCTTGATAAACACCTATATCCCACGGCAAACTTCTATAATTACCTGCAAAATCTATCAGCTCTAAAGTCAGTTTTCGTTCTTCGTCTGATACAAAGTAACCGTTTTCCATATTTCCCTCTACTCTGTCAAAGCTAAAGGGAATCTCCTTGCCGGCTCCTTTTGCATGACTTTGCGCATTAAGTCTGTGGTTTAACCCCGGCATTACAAAACAAGGGTCGCCAGTTATGCTGTGCTCTTCTTTCGGAATGGTACTCTTTCTGTCAATATCAAAAAACAGATTATAATCACTTACTGTATTAATAGGTGCTGTCTGGTCAACATTCCAATAAGCGTATTCACAATCGCCAATAATGTTATTGTAAAGCACCGGATTGGTGTTTATAGGATTCCAATCCCACGGATATGTTTTTTTTAGATTATTTGGTACTCGAAATGCCACCCCAAATCTGCAACCTATAACCATATTGTTATAGCTGTGACAATCCTTTGCGCCTAAATAGCACAGGCCTGAGGATATAAGTCTCGTTTCTTTTTCTTCACCGTTTACAATCTCTTTTATTGTTTTTGAATAAACCACGTTATTATAAATAATACTGTTATAATTTTCAAATCCTATATTCTCAGCTACACATATATTGTTGTTAGCATCAGAGCTTCCGCCAATGCCAAAGGCGTGGTCTAATTTAACTGAATCGTTATAAACCAAATTGTTGTATACAAGACAGTTTCGGGTATTACCTTTCATCATAAAGCCTACTCTGCCGCAGTTTATTACCTTGTTATTGCGAATTATTGCGTCAGTAACATTAAAAATGTCAATTCCCTCATGACACATATTACTGACCTCGTTGTTTGCTATCAGAATATCGTGCGATGCTGTGACCTTAATTCCATCTTCAAATGCATATTCAACCTTGTTGCCGGTAATTTCACAATAACCTGAACCCGATACCGCTACTATATAATCTAAGGTAGGAAAATCATCATATTCTTCTGCGCGACTTTCCTGCGTTATATAAAAATCGCGCAGATTAATATATTCAAGATTGATTATGCGCAGTTTTTGCCAAAGCCTTATGTCCTCGTCATAGCAAATGACCGCTTTATGAGGATTCTGTGCTTTAAATGTAATAGGTTTTCCTTCTTCACCGCTGTTTTTAACAACTGTGCGTTTGGTTTCTTTATACATTCCGTCTAAGAAAACTGCCGTTTGCCCTGCCGTAAGTGTTTGCGCCGCATGGTAAAGGCTTTTCCATGGAGCTTCTTTTGAGCCAACATTATCGTCTGACCCATCAGGCGAAACGTAAAAAACCGTTTCACCCTCTGTGCTTAAAGAGTCTTGAGCGTATATCGGCACCGCCAAAAAAATTATGCTAAAAATCAGACAAACTGCGAGTATTTTTCTCACCTTACTCACTCCCTATTTTATCTGATATATCTTAATATTATCGTAATCGTTTGTTTCTTTATAAGAATAAGCACCTACCGTTCCTGCTTTAAAACTGTCGTCAGTTGCCTCACCAATAAGTTCTTCGTTTACCCAAAAGGTAAAATGATTGCCATCTGCTTTAACACGAAAGTTATACACAGTTTCAGGAGCATATTCATAATTCCATTTTTTTATACTCTTAAATCCGTCATTTACCAGTTTAAAAAACTCAAGCTGATCATTCGCCAAAAATCTAAAGCAATAAAAATTCATCATATCTACATCTGAGCGGAAGATTAATCCGGTAGCGTTTCCTGAATTTTCAGAAGTCGAGCGAATATCCATTGTAACTTCGTAATTTTCCCACTTTTCGCCGAATTCATAGCAGGCAGATGCTCTGTGCGACACACCCATAGTCTGAGAAAGCACTCCGTCAACAACTTTCCATTCACCTAAATATGTAGCAAACTTATTCATTCCTGCACTAAAATCAAAAGTCATAAACGGTTTTTCTTCCGGATTTAGAAGCGCATCTGTTTCTTCATCCGAAAGTTCTTGTTCAAATGGCTTTGCATATATGCCCATATTCCATCTTTCCTCACGCTTTTTACCATCATAATCGGCAAGGTCAAGGGTATAGCTTGCTCCATCTGCTCCGATAAATTCAGAATTAATTGTCTCTCCACTTTCTAATGCCTCACTAAACGGCAACAAATGCCAGTCTTCGCCGTGGCTTGCAAAAAACGGATTTTCAAAAATGCTGTTTTTCTCTATCACGACAGGATATGTTTCGTTAAAGCAGTTGTAATCCGAATCAAGTACTGCTTTTTTATCTTCTATGATATATGCCATATCCCCGCAATCAGAAAATATATTATTTCTTAAAACAATATCTTCATTTTTCTCTCTAAAATGAATTGCTCCTTTAACACCAGCCACTATATTATTATAAAAATGACTGTTTTGTGTGTTACGGCAAAGTACACCCGTTGCAACAACATCTGCGTCTGTACCATAAATTATATTATTCCACAAAGCGCAGCTATCGGTTTTATTATCTAAAATAATCGCCGCATCTTTTATCTGATAATTTATATTTATTTTATTATTATAAACACGTAAATCTTTGCTTGCGCTCGCACTAACAGCTGATATGCTTTGTGCATCAAATTTGTTGTTAAATATTTTTGCATCTTTAAAAGACTCTAAACTGACAGCTGTAGTGCCATTTAAAAATATATTGTTTACAATTGATGCTCTTTCGGCTTTTGTTAATTCAACGCCCACTGCATTTACATTAATAATATTATCCGAAAGTACAAATCCTTTAGCATCACATTTTACTAATGACGCAACGGATTCTTCATTCTCGGAATTCTTTGTAATTATTAAATTTTTTAAGGCAATATTGTCAGAGCCTTCAGGAATTAAAATGCTCGTCTGAGCATCTTCTTTGTAAATTAACTCAACTGTTTCACCTAAGTTGCTCCTTATGATAAGCGGTTTGCCGTAAGATTCACCTTTGCCTTTAAAAATGACGGGGTTTTCTTCATAAATGCCACCTTTAATAAAAACTATCGCATTGCCGTTTGCACTCTCAGCCGCTTTTGCGAGTGTCGCCCATGGTTTTTCAATGCTTCCGTCGTTATCATCCGCACCATCTTTAGATATAAAATAAATCTTTTTATCTAAGCTATTAATCAATCGGTTGCCATCGCTTTTTTGGGCGCACAACATATTAAATATTAAGGTTGATGCCTCATCCCTTTTAAGCTCAGCTGACGGTACTGTATTTACCCCGCCCAATAGTCCATACTTAGCACCTGCTATTAAAAAACCTTCCGGATATTCTAAGCTTTCGTTTGAAAGTCCGAGCGATACAAGTGCTATTTTAACAGCCTGTTCGAGCTTAACCTTTTCATCAGGTGCAAAAATGTCCTCTCCGTAACCATCTATAATGCCTTTACTCGTAAAAAAGCCAATACAATCTGCTGCCCAGTGGTCAGCGCTCACATCTGTAAAAGCAATCTCTTTTACCCCTGCATATTCGGGCATAATGCGTGAAAGCATCATTAAAAATTCAGCTCTCGTAATCTCGCTATCACCGTTAAGGTTTCCGTTTTCGTCGCCTTTTAAAAGTCCCATATCGAACAGCAATTCAGAAGCACTTTCTGTCGATACTGCAACGATTTCTTCGGCCTCTACATATACAAGCAATGATAAGGAAATACAAAAAGCTAATAAAAGCGAAAATATTTTTTTCATAAGCCACTCTCTTTCTTTTTAGTCCAGATTGTATATACCGATGTCCCACTTTTTATCTCGTGCGTTTCCGCCATAATCAATCGTAAAAGGTTCTACATATTCACCGCCATAGCCTTTAATTTTTGTCGGCATTTCTACACCGTTATTAATAAGCGGACTACCGGCTTCTACGTGCCAATCGCTATATAAATCAACAAATTTCGGGTCGGCAACTATTCCATTTTCATCTATGTGCGAATCTACATTCCAATAGATGTTGTTGTCTATATCAGGGTTAATCGGTTTTGTCCAACAGTAAATTCCTCTGTCAGCATTTACAAACACGTTATTTTTTATTACCGGCTCGTAAACAGGCGGATTCCATTCCCAACCCTTTAAGTAGCCAAGAGTTTCTCTTATCTGTACTGCCCACTTAGAGCCAATAATTATATTATTAAAAATGTGCGGATCTCTTGCTCCCAAACAATATATTCCGTTGTAGAAAAGTCCGTTACCCTTAGATACAATAACGTTATTGTAAACTACGAGAGAATAGCTCTCAAAGCCTGTACGAGCAGCTGTGGTAAACGGACTTATATTATTTGAAGAACCGCCTACATCCATTGCTGAGCATGAATCTGATGTTTGGGTTTTATTCTCATTACAAAAATAGTTGTTATAAATTTGCATATTGTAGGAGTTACCCTTCATCATAAGCCCACATCGACCTACATCTAAAACCTGATTATTTCTTACAATACAGTTTTGTGATCTGAATATATCTATACCCTCGTGCATCGAATTACGGCAAATGTTATCCTCAATTAGATAACCGTCAGCCTGTGTAATCTTAATTAGGTCTTCAAAGATATTGTCAAATATATTTCCCGTAATCTGACAACCCTTGCTCACATCACATTTTAGAAGTAAATCGGCAGTAGGCGATGGGTCTGTCTCTTTAGCTATTTTTGTTTTTGTAACTACCATATCACGAAAATTAATATAATTCTTTTTGTTTATGTGAATACAGGTTTTTGTCACAAATTCTTCTCCGTATTGAAGTGTTGCTTTGTGTTTGTTTCTTGCTTTAAACGTAATCGGCGCATCTTCTGTTCCGCTATTTACAATATCCATCATTTTGGTTTCTTCATAAAGACCATCTTCAAAAATTACCGTCGAGCCTGCAATAGCTGTTTTCCCTGCCATATGAGCAGTTCTCCACGGATTTTTTAAAGTTCCCGAATTTTTATCATCGCCTTCAAGCGAAACATAATAAACCTTTTCACCGATTTTATCTGCAAGGATACCACCTGTTTTTTGCGGAATATACAAAGCATTTTTTAAAAGCTTCGCAGCATTTCCTCGAGAAAGATTCGCACTGTTTTCGCAACTTATTTCTTCAGTTAAACCAAGTGCATTTGCGGTTATTAAATAGCCTATGCTCCAACCGCCCTTTAAAACAGCCTCATCGCCATAACCTAAAGCCTCTACTAATATTTTTAAAGCTTGTAAGTATGTAACATCTGCCTCCGGTCGAAAACTACCATCTGAAAAACCTGATATAATGCCTTCATCGTTCATAAGCTGAATTTCGTGTGCTGCCCAATGTTCAGCGCTTACATCATTATACAGAGATGTAAGCGTTATTGTGTCTGCATTATGAACTACTGATAAAAGACGTGTCATGACTACCACAAATTCAGAGCGCGATATTATGTCATCAGCTCTAAAAGTTTTATCAGAATAACCGCTCATAATTCCAACCTCAGACACAAGATCCACTGCTTCTTCCCACTCTGTACCTTTAATGTCCGTATATTGCTCAGCATCAGTTTTATAATGTGTACCGTTTTCTTCTTGCTGCGTTGTTTCAGCAGAAACCTCTTCTGCGTTTTCTGCGGCAAAACCTGACGTTTGAGAACACAAAAATAAAACCGCTGTCAGCATTACAATTAACTTTTTCAAAATTATCACTTTCCTTCCTGAAAAATTACAAATGTCTTACTTCTGTTTTGCATCGTTACACCGTCTGCATTTTTATATATTACATCCCAGCCACCTTCTTTTCCATTTTCCGGAACATGGCAATTTGTAATATACTGGAATATTCTCTGATGAAAATATCCAATATCATTGTTATTTGCCTTATCTCGCTGTCTAAAAATCTCATTACTTACAATTTCATCCCAAGTAGAGCGATAGACTGTTTTATCAAAAATCAACTTGATAGGGTCAATAATATTTTTGTTGAAACGCTTCACATCAAATGATTCAAGCTTTTCTCCATATTTTTCAATGGTTGCTCTAACATGCTCTGTAAAGTCTTCTTCAGATATGAATTTTAATTTCCACTCCATTACTTTTCTTCCTCCAATGCTTTATATATTTCCCTTGCAACTTCATATGCTAAATTAACCGGCACAGCATTACCTACCTGTTTA
>JAFQAG010000015.1 GCA_017416985.1 Clostridia bacterium | reverse complement strand
TTTTAAATATTAATAAAAAAACTACGTCCGTGGCGATTGCCACGGACGTTTCATCTATATTTATTAAGTTGTGTTTAGCCGAACCACCCACGCCTAGTGGGAAATATCCTTAAACACGCATTCTGTTTAACAAATTCTATTTGTATCGGCGCACCTTCTTTACGATGCATCTTCAATACCAAGTCGTGTTTCTAACTAATTTTTCTCCCTTATCAATATTAGGCTCGGCTTAGATGATATTATCGGTTCACTGTTCATTGGTCCGTACCTCCAAATTTATTTTCGAATATTTAAACTCCTTATTTGGATTTCCTGATTTTATTTTACTAATACACGTGCTTGACTTAGAATTTTTGCCGTCTGCGCACGGGTGAGAGTTGCGTGCGGCATAAACGAACCATCTGAAAAGCCATTGAAAAGTCCTGCTTTTGCAAGCTTTGATACAGACGAAGCTGCATAGTCCGAAATTTTATCACTATCTGTAAATATTGTTTCTCTCTCATCCAGCTCACATTTTAAATAGCTTAAAGTTCTGTCAACAATCACTGCCATATCCTGACGGGTAATAGGCATACCCACACCAAACTCAGTATCAGAAATGCCGTTTATAATTCCACAAGCTACGGCTGTATTTATAACTTCTTTTGCCCAGAAACTTTCCTCGACATCTGTAAAGTTTAATTCTTTTTCACCGCTTAAGGCAAAAGTTTTAACTATCATTTTCACTAATTCTTCTCGCAAAACTACATTATCTGCACGAAATGAACCGTCAGCATATCCATTAATAATTCCTTCTTTTGCAAGTTCTTCAATATATTCCTTGGCCCAATGCTCATTTGCAATATCATTAAACTTCTTCACATCTGTTTGATTCTGCGAAACATAATTATTTTCATTTATATTCATATTGCCCGCTGGAACAGAAACACCGTTATACGAATGACCTCTGCCTCCTGAGCCGCCTGACGAACCTCCGCCGCCTGAGCTTTTATTATCATCGTCATCATCTGCAGGATTTTTGCTTGTCTCTACTGCCTCTATAGCCGATAGTACCTTTGGATAAACAGAAGAAATATCTGTACTCTTAAAGCCGTCCAAAAGGCGTGCAACTGTAACTGCCCCTGCGCTTGTAATTCTTTCCTGCAATTCGTTAAGACCTAATTCGCTCTTATACTCAGTAAGCGCCAATGCTTTTCCCTCTACATCACGTTCGTTAATAGCTATAATTGCCGCCGTTTTTTGAAATTCTCTCTCAGCAGCTGTGCGGGATTTAACATCAGATGCTTCAATCAGACTTTTAAACATAGCTGAAAATTCCATTTTATAATTTGTATAATCTGCATTAGTAATATCTAAGCCTAGGCTTTCCCCATCAGCATCTATAAGTCTTGATAGTGCCTCAGCATCTGTACTTTGACGCATTGCATAAAGATTATCTGCATCATACCACGCACGGTCCACTTCTGAAAAGTCGTCAAAATTACCTTGATAATCTTCTTGTTTAATAGAAAAAATATAATTATTTTTCCACGTCTCCGGCGCAGCATATTTAAAATTTGTTCCAAGTCTTGCATAAATCAAGTCCGCTATTGCCGTATTCACTTCTTGGGATGTCCCAGGTGCCGCATTGATAGCTGATAGCATTTCTCCCCTTTCTCCCATACTTACCACCGGAATGCTACTTACTGCACTCGCTGCAGTTTGAGAACCACTTAAAACAGCATATACATTATATGTGCCAGTAGTCATGCTCTCGTCACATTCAAAGTGAAAAGTTACCGTGCTTTTGCTTTTACATAGTGCCTTATCCACTTTAACAATATCGGAAAAACTTGTTAAAGCAGCTTCACTTTTCGCAATGTAAATAGCCACATAGGCATCATAGCTTTGTACTCCGTTATAAACTACATCAATTGAATTAGTTAAGTAATTCATCTCGGCTGTAACGCTTGCCTCTTTAGCGGCACTGCTGAGAATGGGACATCCTTCGCAAACTAAAAGGCATAAAATCAAAATACAAATACTAAATTTTTTCATTTGATTCCTCACTTTCCATATCCTATAAAGTACGTCTCGATTTTCATTTTGCATTCAGAACCTTAACATTGCGGATAGCAAACTGTGAATTTTGTCCGCCTCTAAATGCGATATCCGTCCTGAAGTTACCACGATTACTAATATCAATATCGTCTATTGTTACGACTGTGGTAATCCATTTTTTAGTATTTTTCCGTTTTAAAGGTTTTGAAGAATCCATAATATTAGCCAAATCCTCATCACTTTCATCAACGCTGGTATAGAGAAGCTCTATTGGCTGATAGCCTTCATCGTAATAGCTCACCTCGACCGTCATAGAATTGCCCTGAATCTCCTCTTTTTCATCATCAAAATCAAAATAACACGTTTTTCCTGATTCTACTATAATGCAATCTTCCATCCCATTATATTCTCCACGGGTTACATGGCTGACCGCTTTTTCATAACTTACCAAATCTAAATTTTCTGTGTATGGCTCTCTGCCACCTATTACCTCGGCATATGTTATATCCGAAATATCTTCAATTCCAACACCTACATGATTTCTGGAAAGTCCCATTTGCCAAGTGGCAATTCGGCCATCTCTACTCATACGCGGATGTGGATGCCATGGGTGAGCAGTTTGCCACGGAGTTAAATGTGCAATAATTGTACTTTCATATGTTCTGGTATTTATGATTTCAATTGTCATAGGATTTCTGTTAGCCGAATCTGCCACAACCCAATTATGGTCTTCTGAAGGATAACAATGGTTTGCCGCCAATGCTGTTCCTAAATATTCTTTATTTTTACCAAAGCGGTCAATACGTACTACCCCATAAGTACCACGCACATAATTTAATTCCATACCGCCCTTACAGGCATATACCCAGTCTCCATCAGCGCTCCATATTTCATGTGTCATAATCTCGCCTGTAAGTGCTCCTTTTGAATTAGGAATTGCAGAAGCCTGCGGAAATTCGTTAAACCATGTTTTGGTATCAAAATCAGCAATCCACATTCGGCAAGTATTTTTTCCTTCTGTTGTATTCTCGTTACAGAATGAAATCAGATTAGTATGAACCGGATTAACCTGACAATGGCCTGCTCCCATTGAAAATGGATAAAGCTCCTCAAATCCCGGCTCCAGCTGCATTTCTTCACCGGTTTCTAAATTCATCAACGGAACGACCTGTTGCTTTAATACAGAGTCATACTTATAACCACTCATCCATTTTCCGTCATCAGAAACGCTCATGGTCTGATATATAGCATCTACAACTTTTTTCGCTTCATATGTATTCCAGTCCATACGCCACAGACCTGCATCCTTTTCATAGAAAATAACATCTTCTTTAGTAACTATTGCGTTCATTTCAGAGCCAACTGAAACCTGGTCTAAATATCGCATTGTTTTGTTTACCAAATCATATTCATACATAGCACTACGCGCAGGGTTTCCCACAATCATCTTTGTTCCTGCTACATTCATGCACTGTGAAGTAACATATGGCAGAACCAACTGTTCTCCGTAAAAATCAACATATTCAACGCTTCTGCCAGCTTTTGCCATATTAATGTTCTTAACAGATGCTTTGGTCGGTTTCATATATTCAACTGACTTGAATTCTTTCGTGTTGGCTTCTTTAATATCTTCTTTATTAAATAAGCCTTTATCAAATAAATTAGAGGCGAGCGGATATTCCTCTCCCGTCCGTTTTTGCCATAGCGCTCGATAGCTAACACTGACAAGATTATCACGCATCGCCGAACGATCATAAACAACTAACAAATCCTGAGGATTGGTTAAGTTTTTTTCTTGCATTAATTTCTGTGCATTTTCGTAAATGTTTTCATCTTCTACTTTAAAATAGCGCAGCCATAAAACAGCAAGCTCACGCACAGTGATTTCATCCTTCGGTCGAAAACAACCATCTTCAGGAACGCTTACAAGCTCCAACTGTTCTGCTACGGTTAAAGCCTTTGCTAATGATTCTTCAACATCATTAAATTTCTGCGAAGGAATAGCCGTCTCCACAGCTTTTTCATTTCCTGTAGTTTTTAAGATGCTCAAAAGTGCCTCTGCTCGTGTGACCGTATCATTCAAGGCCAAGTGATTGCCTTTGCTATCAACATCGCAGTACAAATTTGTAGCAACTAATGCACGTTCAAGCACCCGCGAAACTGCCGGGAAGGTTAGTTTTTCTGTACTACCGCCTTGTCTTTCTAATGCATCAATATTAATAACATCAATTAATTTAAATGCATTGTATGCACCCTGTCGGATACACATGCTAGCTCCGTACTCCATTCCGTTTCTAAAAGCAGCATCGCTTAAATAAAAGCTATCTGTTCTCCACCCTACATATTCAGCTGGCTTAGTCACACTGGCGGTTTTAGAATTTCCGTACTGGTCCATATAATTAATAGATATCGTACCGGGTGATGGTCCAAAATCATAATAAGTTAAGCTTATTAAAAATCTACTGTCTGTCGGTTCACAGAAGCTTTCCTCAAAGCTTAAATTAACATAGTTCGGCACATAGAACTTTCGTGCTACTATTCCGTCCATTTCAAAATCTTCATTCCATAAAGGGTCATCAGGACTTGCAATTCCCTGCTCCCGACCATCATTATATTTCATATAACGACCAGTAATTGTTTCTCCAAACAACACATATGCACTGGTTTCATTCGGTGTCAGTACTACATTATCTCTAACATTAGGATTTTGTCCGGAAACGGCATATATTGGCAACATGCCAAAAAGTAGCAACATAATGCTAAACAGTACTGCATATTTCCTATTTATCTTCATTCGCATAGAACTCCTCCTCTTTTCCCTGACATATTTATTACTCAGCCTTTCACCGCACCCTGCATTACACCGCTGGCAAAGTATTTCTGCAAGAACGGATAAATACATAAAATCGGAACGGTTGCTACAATTGTAACTGCATATTTTATACTTTCGGCAATATTGAACTGGTCTGACAACGAAACCCCCTGTGACATTGATGTCGTATCATTCTGAATCAATATTTCACGAAGTATTAACTGCAGCGGATACTTTTCTCTATCATTTAAAAATAGTACCGCATTAAACCAAGCATTCCAATGTTCTACCGCATAGTAAAGCACAACAACCGCTACAGTCGCGCGTGCCAGTGGTAGTATAATGGAAAATAATATTCTCATATGGCCAGCACCATCTAAGCGTGCAGATTCCTCCATACTGTCAGGAATAGCAGCAAAAGCACTTTTTAAAATAATCATATTGTAAGTATTAATTGCCGTAGGCAATATAAGCGACCAGAGAGAATCTTCAAGACCTACACCTTTTACTACAAAAT
>JAFQAG010000167.1 GCA_017416985.1 Clostridia bacterium | reverse complement strand
TTGTTGATGGTGGAGACTTTAGGACTTTTATGCTTCCTACATATATAGATAGTATTGTAGATGCAGGTGGATTGCCTGTTATTTTAACTCCTACTGCAGATGAAGAGTATATAGATAAAATGATAGAAATGTGTGACGGATTTGTATTTACAGGCGGTCACGATGTCGATCCTGAATTATATGGAGAAGAAAAAATTGAAGGAGTGGGTCCCAATCCATTAAGAGATAAATTTGAAACACTGCTTTTACCAAAGGTTTTAGATAAAGATATGCCTGTTTTTGCAATTTGCAGAGGGATGCAGCTTTTAAATGTTGTACTGGGAGGGAATCTGTATCAGGATATACCCACTTTATGTCCATCTGATTTAGAGCATCGTATGGGTGAAGCATCTGATAAAGTAATTCATGAGATAGACATTGCCCAAAATACACCGCTAGCAAATATTACAGGCCAAACACATATACAGGTAAACAGCTATCACCATCAGGCAGTTAAGAATATTGGAAAAGGGCTCAAAGTGGCAGCGTATGCCACAGATGGAATTATAGAAAGTATATATATGCCTGATAAAAAATTTGTTCTTGCGGTACAATGGCATCCTGAAAGAATTTCTAAAAATCATGAAGAAGAAATGCAGTTATTTAAAGAGTTTGTTAAGGTCTGCAATGACTGTTAGCAACTAATATCAAGGGGTGTGTTTTATGGAATATGAGGTTATAATAATCGGGGCGACTTTTGCCGCTGCTGGACTTATAGAAAAGTATAAAGAAAAAGCTTTGATTTTAGAGCGCAGACCGCAGGCGGGATATGAATTTTTTAATGCTATTAACTTTGGTAACGAATATAGTGCAGAGTTAAAAAGCGATGAGGCAATAATGCTTTTTGAACGTTTTAAGTCAAAAAATATTTTTGCAGGCGAACGTGTTTGTATATTTGACTGTGCCTATGATTTTTACAAATGTCTTGCAGATAAAAATGTATTGCTCAATATGGAAATTATTTCTGTTGAAAAACAAAAGGATTGCTTTTTAGTAACAGCACACGGAGTGTCGGGATATAGAACCTATAAAGCTAAAAAGGTCATAGATACTCGTGTTCATAAAGAGATGATTTTATCAAAAACACTTAATGCTGTTTTAAAGACATCTGCTTTAAAAAATTTCGTCCTTCCCGAAGGTGTAAAGATGGAAAACTGGGGATATGATGACGATATAGTAGTTAAATGTATGCTTTCAGCAGAGGAGGATTATGTTTCGGCACGCAGAAAGCTTTTTAATGCATTTGAAAACATGCATGAGGACTTAAAGCCTTTGCTGGTAGCTGACACATTTGGTTATGAGCTTAAAGACGGATATCCGAAAGAAGAAAATGGCATTTATTATATGCCGTCATGCGCATATAAAAATCCATTGCTTGCATTTGATGCAGGCGTGATATATGCATCGGAGGGGATTTAAAATGTATATTCAAGTGGTAAAAGACGGCAAAACAGAAAAACACGCAGTAAGCAACATTAAATTTTCGAAAGAATACGATGTTATTGTAAGCGGCTTAGGTACAGCCGGTTCAATTGCGGCATTGGTATCAGCAGAAAAAGGACTTAAGGTATTAGGAATAGAATCCTTTAACTGTACAGGCGGAACGACTACAATAGGTGGTGTGCTGAGCTATTATTTTGGTTGTCCCGGCGGCAGGTATGCTGAGGTAGATGTTGAAGTGGCAGAGCATCAGGACAAAACACATACCTTAAATCGAAGCGAAAATTATAAATTTGTGTTAGAAAACAAAATGCTTGATGCAGGAACCGAAATTTTATATGAGTCCAGCATATGCGGTATTTATATGGAAGATGATACTGTTATCGGTGTCAAAGTTATAACTCCTGATGGATTGGTTGACTTTGGCGTAAAGGTTTTAATGGATTGTACTGCCGATGCGTATGTTGCATATATGGCAGGATGCGCTACTGTATACGGACGAGAGACTGACGGTTTAACACAACCATATACAATGGTTTCGGGAGTGAGAACCGAAAGAGGAATACGAACTACTAATTTTGATTTTGGTCGTGTGGATCAAAGAGATGATAAAAGTCTTTCTGAGGCATTAATTTTTTCTCGTTCATATGAAATGAGCGATGAACAAAATGTTGGTCGGCTTATGCTTCATATGCCGCTAATTGGTATACGTGAGGGCAGACGAATTGTTGCCGAAGAAATGGTTGGCTTAGAAGATATTTTTTCGGGAAAGACAACTAAAGAACCTATGTTTTTTTCTTATGCCGATTTAGACAAACATGGATGGGATGTTGCGTTTGACGGCGAAAAACTCGGAGATTGGGCAATTGGGGCTAATTTAGGAGCATATAATATCACTGTTGCAGTTCCATATAAAGCGATAATTCCTAAAAAAATAGATGGAATTTTGGTACCGTGCAGAGCACTTGGTGTTGACAGAGATGTTTCAAGCTGTGTCCGTATGGTACTTGATATGAAAAAAGCAGGAGAAGCGGCAGCCAATATTGCACATGTTGCAATCAAACATAATTGCAGATTAAGAGATATTCCTTATGATGAATTGAAAACCATGCTTTTAGAAAGTAAGTGCCTTGATTATACTTATAATCGTGGTTTTAGAGTTGATGGAATGTACGACGCTAATGGAAAACGCTTGCCAGCAGAGAATGTATCTTTTTTATCTGAACCATCAAAGCTTGAAGAAGGCTTGGCAACTCTTAAACCGGGGGTGGCTATATGGTCGGCAAAATGCATGGGCAAAAAGTGCATTGATGTTTTAAAAGGTTTGTTAACATCAGAAAACGAAAACACAAGAAAACATGCAGCATTTGCCCTTGCAATTGCTGGCGATAATAGCGGTGCTGAAATTTTACGGGAAATGGTTATAGAAAGAGATGCTTGCACACTAATCGACTGCCGCAAACACAATCAGCAACGATGCTGTATGGCAATCTATTTTTTAGGAAGATTAGCAGATGAAGAAATCGCCGATGAGCTTATTAAAATTTTAACGGATGAAAATGAACTGTTTCATCCCATATATAGCAGTAAATTTTCGTCAAGTAAAGGACGACAAGTAGAAGATTTTCATAATATATATTTTCAGGTTGTATCAAATGCAGTAATTGCATTGATTCGCATTGCAGACGCACATCCGAAGTTGTGTGAAAGAGTAGCAAATGCATTTAGCTTGGCGTTTGAAGATGAAAAATATTACGAGAAAATAACCCAGCGCCCGAAGAAAAGTTGTGAGGGAAGTATGGTTTTGAATGTTAAAAAAGTAGCTTATGCAGCTACTAAACGCTGGGAAAATATTGAATAATAAATAGGGCATAACCATAAAAATATGGTTATGCCTTGTCTTTTAGAGCTACAATCGAGCAATAAATTTAAAATATAAAAAGGACACAGAATATAATGATTTTTTTGGAGTGTTTTCCGTTTAAATCAGGTAGCATCGCATCACCGAAACGTTGGAAATGCACGATTTCGCGCTGACGCAAATACTTAATAACGCTGTTTACATCTGGGTCATCAGATACACGGAGAATATTTTCATAAACTGTTCGTGCTTTTTGTTCTGCTGCCATATCTTCAACAAGATTTGTAATAGGGTCACTTTTAGATGCTAAAGTCATGGCATTAAACGGCACACCGGATGCTGATGCGGGGAAAACACCTCTTCCGTGATCAATGTAATATGCTGCCATTGGACTGTTTTCAATCTGAGTTGTTGTAGCATTTTTGGTTAACTGATGGACAATGGTGCCTACCATTTCTAAATGCGCAAGTTCTTCCGTACCAATATCAGTTAGCAAGCCTTTCGTAATGTTATCCTTCATAGCAAAACGCTGAGAAAGATAGCGCATAGATGCAGCTAATTCTCCGTCGGGTCCACCATACTGGCTGATAATAAAACTCGCAAGTTTTGGATTTGGAGTTTTGATGTTAATAGGAAATTGCAATTTTTTTTCATATTGCCACATACTGATAAATTCCTCCTTAATTTTCCCATGGCCATGGCGATTCAAGCCATTGCCATGTGGTTGTTGATTCATTATTGCGAGCAATAATTGGTCCGAATTTAGATTCAAATTCTTTTCTTAAACTACACACGGTATCGCTTACTTGTTTAAACATTTTAAGCGCGCGCATATCGTTTGGATGAGTATCTAAATAAAGCTGAAGTTCGTAAAGTACGAAATCGTACTCCATAATTTGTTTAAGCAACTGATTTCTGTTCATTTTGTTCCTCCTTAATTAGCCATTGGCGAATATTCCGAAGGCGGAATATTAAGCTCGGGAAAAATAGTGCCTGCCTTTAAGCCATCTTGTGGTGAATAAAGCTCATTCATTTGCTGAATTGGTACAAATGCGTATCCAACGCGGGTGAACAATGTCATATCGTTCATTTTATCCAAATTAATCTTCCTTTCGATAATTTTATATCTATTACATTATATTTAAGATTTAAAATTGTGTGCATAAAACGACATAAATATTAAAAACACGCTATTTATTGACAATTTTGGCAGAAAAATGTATAATTAAAACGTTATTTTTATATATGGGGTATGAAGAATGAAAAATCAGAAATTAAAGGGTAATTCAATGCTGCTTTTGGCAGCGCTTGTATGGGGAGCGTCATTTATTGCTCAAAGTAAAGGGGTAGAGGTAATATCCGCAACCAGCTTTAACGGTATAAGATGTCTTTTGGGTGCTGTTGTTTTGCTGCCGGTTATATTTATTCTTGATTTTGGCAAGAAAAAAAGAGGAGTAGCTGTTGAAAAAGTTGACAAAACTCTTATTGTTGCCGGTATTGTTTGCGGTATTTTTCTTTGTATAGCAAGCACCCTCCAAACTTATGGAATGGTTTTTACAAGTCCCGGAAAAGCCGGCTTTATAACTGCGCTTTATATGGTTATAATACCAATAATAGGTGTTTTTACAGGTAAAAAACCGAGAGCTGCAATATGGATAGCAGTTGTAATAGCGGTTATAGGAATGTATTTGATGTGCATCGACTCAAGTCTTACGATTAATAAGGGCGATGTTATTGTATTTTTAAGTGCCTTTGCATTCGTAGGTCATATTTTAACGATTGACCACTTTTCGCCTAAAGTAGATGGTGTAAAGTTGTCGTGCTTGCAGTTTTTTGTTTGCGGCTCAATAGATATGATTTATGTATTTATATTTGAAGAACCGCAGCTTGCGCCGATTCTTAGTTGTTGGGCATCTATCGGATATGCGGGTATTATGTCTTGCGGTGTTGCATACACCCTGCAGATTGTGGGACAAAAATATACAGACCCGACCTCAGCATCAATTTTAATGAGCTTAGAATCCGTATTTTCTACACTAACAACAGTTATACTGGTAGCTTGCGGATGGCAGCTTACAGGTGGTGCTTTAAATCTCCGTGAAATTTCGGGGTGTATACTTATGTTTATCGCAATTATTTTTGTTCAGCTACCTGAAAAAAATAAAGTCAGATAATGCACGTTTTTTGCCAAATTTTGTTGACATATATAATGAATTATGCTACCATAAACTTATAATTGCATAAGGAGGATTAAAATGAAAAAGTTTAACAAAAAAACAATTTTCACCATTGTTGCAACATTAGTTATGATGCTTGCAACATCACTTGTTGTATTTGCAACAGGCGAAGAGGGTGAAGAAGTTGTCAGCAAGTTCTATGCAACCTTCTGGGCGCTTATTCCACCTATTGTTGCTATCGGTCTTGCGTTGATAACAAAAGAGGTTTATTCATCATTGTTTGTCGGAATCCTGTTGGGAGGATTTTTGGCATCTGAGTGGAATCCGGTAGGTGCTCTTGATAATGTCGTTAATGAGGGTATTATCGCAGCAACAGCCGGCACAGCAGGAATTTTTGTGTTCCTGGTAATTTTGGGTATTATTGTTGCGTTAGTTAACAAAGCAGGTGGTTCCGCTGCGTTCGGTCGTTGGGCAGAGGTTCACATTAAATCGCGTGTTGGTGCAATGATTGCAACATTTGTGCTTGGTGTTTTGATTTTTATTGATGACTACTTTAACTGCTTAACAGTTGGTAGCGTAATGCGTCCGGTTACAGACAGACATAAAATTTCGCGTGCAAAATTAGCATTTATTATTGATGCTACCGCTGCACCAGTTTGTATGATTGCGCCTGTTTCTTCTTGGGCGGCTGCTGTTTCTGAGTTTACTGAGGGAACAGGTTTTTCAGGAATCGAGCTTTTCGTTCGTGCTATTCCGTATAATTTCTATTCACTTTTAATGCTTGTTTTTGTTGTAGCGATTGCGGTTATGAAGTTTGACTTTGGTCCGATGAAGCTTCACGAGTTTAATGCAATGACTAAAGGTGATTTGTTTACAAGTGGTAAAACAGAGGATAGTTCTGAGGTAGGTGCAGAAAATCCGAAGGGTAGAGTAATCGACCTTATTTTCCCTGTTATCGTTTTAGTTGTATTCTCAATTCTTGGTTTGCTTTATGTTGGCGGATTCTTTGCCGGAGATGACTTTATCACAGCGTTTGGTAACACCGATGCTACTGTTGGTTTGCCGTGGGGTGCAATAATTGCGCTTATCGTTACCATTATTTATCTTGTTGCAAGAAGAGTTGTAACATTTAAAGAGGCTATGGAATGCGTACCTAAGGGCTTTATCGCGATGGTTCCTGCTATATTAATTCTTACATTTGCAACCGCACTTAAGAATATGACCGGTCTTTTAGGTGCTGCAGAGTTCGTTGAAATGCTTATGGATTCAGCTGCTGCAGGATTAGCAAACTTCTTGCCGGCGATTATCTTCTTGGTAGCCTGCGTGCTTGCTTTTGCAACTGGAACATCATGGGGTACCTTTGGTATTTTAATTCCTATTGTTACAGCAATATTTGATCCGACAAGCGAATTGTTGATTATCGGTGTTTCTGCATGCCTTGCAGGTGCAGTTTGCGGTGACCATTGCTCGCCGATTTCTGATACAACAATTATGTCATCAGCAGGAAGCCAGTCAAATCACATTAACCATGTATCTACACAGCTTCCGTATGCTATAACAGTTGCACTTGTTTCATTTGTGGTATATTTGATTGCAGCATTTATTCAGAACGCAATTGCACTTTTGACAATAGCTGTTGTATTACTCTTAGCTGTACTCTTTGTTATCAAATATGTAACTAAAGATAAGCAGCCTGCATAATTTAAAAAAATAAAAGGACTGTAAAAACTTGGTTTTTACAGTCCTTTTTTAGTATGGATAGGAAAAATGCTTCAGTACTGACAACAGATAATAAAAATCTTGATTATTATTCTAATATATGTTATATTTTATATGTTAAATAAAAAACAAATGGAGGGAATTTTTGTGGCAATAAAAGCGTTTATAAAAAAGAATGCAGTTATGGTAATTGCTTTTTTTGCAGCTTTAATTACCTGTTTTTTTGTACCCGTTGATAAAGAATATATCGGATATTTTGATTTTAAAACCTTAACCTGTCTGTTTTGCGTTCTGGCTGTTGTGTGTGCTTTAAAAAATATCCATTTTTTCTATATGATGGCACGTAAAATAATTCGTTTGTTTAAAACGACCAGAATGAGCATTTTGGCTTTAGTGTACATAACCTTTATCGGTTCAATGCTTATTGCAAACGATATGGCACTTTTAACCTTTTTGCCACTTGGTTGCTTTGTTTTAATAACTACGCATAAAGAAAAATATATGGCATTTACTTTTATAATGCAGAATATAGCCGCAAATTTGGGTGGAATGTTAACTCCATTTGGCAATCCGCAGAATTTGTATTTATATACTAAGTTCAATATCCCTACCGGAGAGTTTATGGGAATAATGGCACCGCCGTTTATTGTATCAATTATTATAATTACAATATGCTGTTTGTGTGTTAAATCAGAAAAACTCGAAATAGATGATATTCAGATTGACCTTGATTTGCGCAGAACGATTATATATATGGTTCTGTTTGCGCTTTCAATAGCAATAGTATTCAGAGGAATACCATACTGGATAGGTCTTATTATAATACCGATATCACTATTTTTTCTTGATAAAAAGGCGTTAAAAAAGGTTGACTATCCTTTGCTTTTAACCTTTGTGTTCTTCTTTATTTTTGCAGGAAATATGTCAAGAATTGATGTTATAAGAGAATTTTTCGGATTTTTGCTTAATAAAAGCACGTTAATATTCAGTATTTTATCGTGCCAGATAATAAGTAATGTTCCGTCGGCTATTTTACTTTCGCAGTTTACTGAAAATTATCGTGAGTTACTATTGGGGGTAAATATAGGCGGAGCAGGAACACTTATTGCATCTTTGGCAAGCCTTATTACTTTCAGAGAGTACATAAAACATAATCCCGGCAAAAGTATGCAGTATATAGGCTTGTTTTCGCTATTTAATTTTGGATTTGTAATATTATTGACAGAAGTAATGCTTGTTTTAATATGAGAGGAGATACTTATGACTAAAGGACTGTTTAATTTTATTTTAGAGCATGCTGAAGATGTAAAGCAGGAAACCATTACATTAATTGAAGAGCTTTGCGGCATCCCTGCACCGTCAAATCACGAAGAAAAGCGTGCAGAATTTTGTAAAAAATGGTTAGAGGATTGCGGAGCAGAGGGAGTAGTAATTGATTCTGCGCTTAACGTTCTGTATCCTTTAGGATGCGAAGATAAAGATGATATTGTGCTGTTTTTAGCACATACAGATACAGTTTTTCCTGACCTTGAGCCGATGCCATTTAAAAACGATGGCGAATATTTATATTCTCCGGGCGTTGGTGATGATACAACCTGTCTTGCCATTATGATGATTATTGTAAAATATATCATAAAATATGGCTTAAAGCCAAATCGTGGTATATTGTTCGTGGCAAACTCAGGTGAAGAGGGTTTGGGTAATCTTAAAGGCATAAGACAGATAATGAAGGATTTCGATGGCAGAATATCTGAGGTGTATGCATTTGACGGTATGTATAAGCGATTAGCCAACAAGTGCGTAGGCTCGCACCGATACGAAATTATTTTCGAAACAGAAGGCGGTCATTCATTTAATGCTTTCGGAAATCGCAATGCCATTTACGCAATGTCAGAGCTTGTTCATAACCTTTATTCTTATGAAGTTCCTGTTTGCGGTGATAGTAAAACCACATATAATGTAGGCATTGCAGAAGGCGGAACATCGGTAAACACAATTGCGCAAAAAGCAAGAATTTTGTATGAATATCGCTCTGATTCAAGTGAGTGCCTTGAAAAAATGCAGAAGATTTTTGAAAATGAAATTGCAAAAGCTAAAGAAAGAAATGATGCCGAAATAACTGTTAATACCATAGGAGTAAGACCTTGCGGTAGTGGTGTGGATAGCGAAAAATTAGCCCGAATAAGTGAAAAATGCATTAAAATTTGTGAAAAATATTCAGGCTTTGAGTGTTTGCCTGACTCTGCGTCTACTGACTGTAATATCCCGATGTCTATGGGAATTCCTGCCGTTTGTGTCGGAATTTTCTGGGGTAGTGGTGCACATACCCGTGAAGAAAAGGTTGAAATCAGTTCAATCCCTGTTGGAATTAAAATTGCGGCAGAATTGATTTTAGAATACTTTTAAAAGTAAATACATTCATATATTATTAAATTAAAAAGGAGAAATGAAAAATGGGAAAAAGTGTGAATGACATTTTGAAAATCATTAAAGAAAATGATATCAAAATGGTTGACATTAACGGTCAGTTCCGTCACGTAACCATTCCTGCAATTCCACATCCGGCTGAATTTGATAAATACTATAATTTATAAGATTTTTATCTGGCTGTAAAAACTTAGGTTTTTACAGCCTTTTTTTATAGAAAATGTTGTAATTAAATATTTGTGTGTTATAATGTAATTGAATAAATAAGAAAAGAGGGCGACTATGAAAAAATCATATTTGTTTGCCGCAACGGCAATTTTGTGCTGGTCAACTGTTGCGGTTACATCAAAATTATTATTAGGCTCACATAACAATTTTCAGGTTTTGTGGATTAGTGCGCTTTTTGCAGCCATATTTTTATTTGTTGTAAATCTTGCAAACGGAAATATAAAAAAACTTAAAGCATATAAGCTTAAAGATTATATTATATCAATCCTTATAGGATTACCCGGAGGCTTTTTCTATTACGTTTTTTATTATGCAGGTACCGACAGAATGCTTGCATCGCAAGCTTTTATAATTAACTATTTGTGGCCGATTATGAGTATTGTATTTGCGTGTATTATCTTAAAAGAAAAAATGACTATAAGAAAAGCAGTTGCAATTATAATATCATTTTTAGGTGTAGCCGTTGTTGCAGGCGGTGACAGCACAAAACTTAACGGCGATTTGATATTAGGTGCAGTCTTTTGTATTTTGGGTGCGGTGTCGTATGGCGTATTTACTGCGTTAAATCAAAAGTATGATTACGAACAAAGTATTTCTGTAATGATTAGCTATATTGCAAGCTTTGTTTTAACAAGCATAATAAACATTGCGCAAGGAGATTTGTTTGTACCTACCTTAGTCGAAACATTAGGCTTTGTGTGGAATGGTGTAATTACAATGGCAATAGCAAACACAGTATGGGTTATGGCACTTAAAGCCGGTAATACTGCAAAAATATCAAACTTAGCATACATAACACCGTTTTTGTCGATGGTATGGACTTCCCTGATACTTAAAGAAAAATTAAACATCTATTTTATTGCAGGTCTTGTAGTTATTGTGTTAGGAATATTTATTCAGCTTAAAGAAAAAGGTAAAAAAGAAGATTTAAGTATGCAAAGCTAAGGGGGCATATTGGTGAAAATTGTAGTTTTAGACCGACTTACTTTAGGTGATGATTTAGATATTTCGGCTGCCGAAAAATTCGGAGAAGTTATTTCATATGATAAAACAGATGCAGATAGAGTAGCGGAATATATAAAAGATGCCGATGTTATTTTTGTAAATAAAGTAAAACTTAATGAAAACAACTTAAAAGATGCGTCAAACTTAAAACTGATATGCGAGGCAGCGACAGGTTATGACAATATAGATTTAGATTATTGCAGAAAGAGGGGCATAGCGGTTTGCAATGTTCCGGGATATTCTGTATATAGCGTAGCACAGGTAACAGTTTCGATGGTGCTGAGCTTGGTAAATCATTTAAAAGAATATACTCGTGCAACATCTGACGGCAGTTATTCTAAAGGTGAAAGTGCAAATATTTTAAAGCCTGTTTATCACGAACTGTATCAAAAAACGTGGGGTATAGTCGGCTACGGTGCAATCGGTGAACGAGTGGGCGAAATTGCAAAGGCGCTTGGTTGCAATGTTTTAGCATATAAGCGCACACCTGTCGAAAATGTAGAATGCACCGACATAGACACACTTTTAGAAAAAAGTGATATTGTCACAGTTCATATCCCGTTATCTGACGAAACTCGTGGATTAATAAGCAAAGAACGCATTGCCAAAATGAAAAAAACTGCAATTTTGGTTAATACTGCAAGAGGTGCCGTAACAGACGAAAAGGCATTGTGCGATGCTATAAAAGCGGGAAGAATGGCAGGCTTTGGAACGGATGTTTATTCAGTTGAGCCGTTCGACATGGAAAGTCCGATTTATGAGATTAAAGACTATGATAATGTCTGCTTAACTCCGCATATGGCGTGGGGCACAATCGAGGCACGAGAGCGATGCTTTTCGATAATGCTTGAAAATATGGAAGCATTTTTTAGCGGGGAAATAAAAAACAGAATAGATTTAAAATGATTAAAAGCTACCAAAATTTTGGTAGCTTTTGTCTTTGTAATCAAAAAGTAAAATATTTGTAATTGACGATAGAGTATAACAATGATATAATATAAAAAGCAAATATTATATTTATATTTACGGAGGGAAAAATATGCGTAAAATGAAGAAATTTTTATCATTGTTGTTAGTTGTCGCTTTTGCACTGTCAATAATGATTCCGACAGCTTCTGCAGCGCAGTTCAGCGATGTTGACAGTACATATCGCTACTATAATGCAGTAGAAAATCTGGCGGCACTCAAAATCATTAATGGTATGGGCGACGGCACATTTGCTCCTGACAAAACAGTTAAAAGAAGCGAATTTGCAAAAATTGTTTGTATTGGTATAGTTAAAACCGGTGAGGTTGCTCCTACAGCAGGTTCAGGCTTTACTGATGTTGCCGCAGATCACTGGGCATCCGGTTACATTAAAGTAGCGGCTGCTGCTGGTATTATAAACGGTATGGGCGATGGCACATTTGCTCCTGATGCAGACGTTACATATGAACAGGCAGTAAAAATGCTCGTTTGTGCTTTAGGTTATGATGCGCAGGCTCAGGCACGTGGTGGATATCCGAACGGCTATATTACTGTTGCGGGCACATTAAAGCTGTTGCGTGAAGTCGTTGACGGTACAGTTGGTCAGGGTGCACACCGTGGCTTGATTGCAAAATTAGTTGACAATGCTTTAAATGTTAAAGTTGTTGATCCGCTTACCGGAAAAACAAGCAGCTCTGTTTCGTCACTTGACAAAACAAAAACAGAAGATGGTCAGATTGTTTCTATTTACGGAACAACCTTAGAATACGGTGAAGAAAGTCCGTGTAAAAGAGATCAGATTGCAGTAGCCTTAGGCGGCGATGTTGAAATCTTCTCAATCGAAGAATTAAATATTGATCCTAACGAATGGCTCGGAAGATATGTAACCATATACTACGAGGAAGATTCTGGGCGTGATTATCAGGAACTTACAAACATCAGAGAAATGGCTGGTTCTAATGACGAAACTACTATTTCATTAAGTGATATTTCTGAATATGATGAAACAACGGTTGAATATATGACCGAAGATGAAGAGTACGAAGAAATTGACGTTAACAGTGATGCAATAATTATGCTTAACGGTTCTCCGATAGATACTGAAAGCAAGAGTTTATCAGATGTTTTAGATGCAAACATCAACGAATCTGGTACAATAAGATTCTTAGATGCAGAAGGCGAAGGCTCAGCATCAATCGTATTCTTGATGGTTTATGACACAATTGTTGTAAGCAGCATTACAAAAAATGAGTTTAAAGTTTATGATAAAATCGTAAACGGTAAAACTGAAATTTTAGATGAAGACAGCCGTTCTACTACCATCACCTTTACTAAAGATGGTAAACCGGCAGAATTTTCTAACATTACAACAAATAATATTTTATCAATTGCAAAGAATGAAGCAGGAAATAAAATTGACGTATTGATTTCAGCAAATACAGTAAACGGAACAATTTCTGAAATTGATGGCGATTGCACAACTTTAGTTATTAACAATAAAACATATAAGGTTGCAAAAAGCTACGAAAGTGAAGCTCAGAAATTGTTTGCAAACGATGTAGCTGTTAAACTTTATTTAGATGCATTTGGTAAGATTGCTTTTGCTGAAATTTCTACAAGTGCAACAAACTACAAATATGCTTACTTAGTTGGTGCTGAATCAAGTGGCGGTACAGAAGAAGAGTTTAAAATTAAGGTTTATAATATATCATCAAGCTCGAATATAACACCAACATATCTTTCTATCAACTTAGACGATGGTGTAAGAGTTAACGGCGAAAGAATGAGAGATT
>JAFQAG010000166.1 GCA_017416985.1 Clostridia bacterium | reverse complement strand
TGGCAAAAACGTCAAAAAGGTAATATTCAGCGGCGAAACTGTGCTTATTCCAAACGAAGAGGCGATAGAAAAAGTGAATGCCAACATTTGTGATACCGATTTAATTATAGGCATAGGCTCTGGGGTTATTCAGGATTTATGTAAGTATGTATCGTTTTTTTCTAAGATTCCTTATATGGTCGTTGCAACAGCACCCTCAATGGATGGATATGCATCTGACGGTGCAGCTATGATTTTAAAAGGAATGAAAGAAACAGTAAAAGCAGGTCTTCCGAGAGCAATTATTGCCGATACCGAGGTTTTAAAGGATGCTCCTATGGAAATGATTAAGGCTGGCTATGGCGATATTATAGGAAAATATTCAGCATTATGTGACTGGAAACTCAGTCAGACGGTTAACGGCGAATATTTTTGTCAGTACATCTATGATACGACCTTTAAAATGATAGAAAATACTTTAGCTACGGCAAAAGGACTTTTAAAAAGAGATGAAAACAGCGTAAAGGCACTTATGGAGGCTCTTACGGTTGTTGGTATTATGATGAGCTTTGCAGGCTCTTCTCGTCCTGCATCGGGTAGTGAGCATCATCTTTCGCACTTTTTCGAAATTGTGGGTATCGTAAACTCAGAGCCGTATTTTCCGCACGGCATTGATGTTGTATATTCAACTGTTGTTACGGCGCAAATAAGAGAAAAAATATTAAAGAAAGAATTTCCTGATACCCTTTATCGTCTTTCGGATGATGAGTATAGCAAGAAAATGGCTGAAGTATATAAAGATGTGGCAGAAGGCTGCATTGCACTTCAAAACAAGGTTGGAAATTACAAAGCCGACAGACTGGGTATTTATAAGCAAAAAGAGGCAGAAATTAAAGAAATTTTGTCCGAAATGCCAAGCTCAGACGCAATTAAAGATATGTTAAATCTTGCAGAGATTGATATAGCAGAATTTTATAAACTCTATAGCGATGAAAAGATTAAAAATGCTATACTTTATGCCAAGGATTTAAAAGACAGATACACAGTTTTATGGTTATATTACGACTTGTTCGGAGGTAAATGCAATGGATAAAAGCAAAATAAAAGTTGTTGCAATGGACTTAGACGGGACTTTAACTCAGCACAAACAGGCTTTAGATGCAGAGCACAAACAGGCTCTTGACGAACTGTCAAAAAGATATAAGCTGTTGATGGTTGGTGCAGGTCAGGTTATGAGAATATTTAATCAGATTGGGCAATATCCTATTGATATAATCGGAAACTACGGCTTGCAATGCGGTGTATACAACGAAAATACAAAAGGCATTGATATTGTCCGTGATTTACAGTTTCCTGTCGATAAGGATTCGGTTGAAAAAAGAGTTGCTTTATTAAGAGAAAAGTATGGCTATACAGAGTTTTCTGGCGATAACGTAGAGTTTCATCCGTCAGGATGCGTAACATTTCCGATACTTGGAACAAAGGCAAAGCAGGAGGATAAGCTTGCTTTTGACCCAGACAGATTAAAAAGAAGAAAAATTTATGATGATGTTAAAGAAACATTTTCAGATTATACAGTTTTTGTGGGTGGGTCATCATCGTTTGATATGGCACCTATGCCGTATAACAAATATTATGCATTGGACCTTTACTGCAAAGAGAATAACTTAAGCCATGAAAATATAGTTTACATAGGCGATGACTATGGCTTGGGCGGCAATGATGAATCTGTATATAAATCAGATTTTCCGTATCTTACAATAGACGATTACAGAACTTTTCCGTCGGTAATAAGTGAGTTATTATAATAAGATAATGCTAAAATGAAAGATTTTTTTTACAAGCATTCATTTTTTCTGTTTTTTTATAATAAAATAGTACTTGAAAATGATTACAATATGTTGTATAATGAAAAAGAATCAAATTATATTTTCAAATGGGAGGCAGATTAAATGAAAAAGTTTTTAGCAATTATGTTGACAGTGTTGGTTGTTCTTTCTTTAGCTGCTTGTGGCGGCGGAGCAGGAACTAAGATGACTATGGGTACTGGCGGTACTGCAGGTACATATTATGGTTACGGCGGTGTTTTAGGTCAGTACATCAAGAACAATGCAGGAATTAATGTTACTGTTGTTTCTACTGATGGTTCTAAAGCAAATATTCAGGGTATTGATGCCGGTAACTATCAGTTAGGTACAGTTCAGTCTGACGTTATGGCATATGCTTGGGACGGTATCCGTTCATTTGAAGAAGAAGGTAAAATAGAATCTTTCCGTACAGTTGCAGGCTTGTATGCAGAGGCTATTCAGCTGGTAACTATGGACCCTGCTATTAAGTCAGTAGCAGACTTAAAAGGCAAAGCTGTTTCTATCGGTGCACCGGGTTCTGGTGTGTACTTTAACGCAATTGACGTTTTAACAGCAGCAGGTCTTGCAGAAACTGACATTAAAGCTCAGTATCAGTCTTTTGCTGACAGTGCTGATGCTTTAAAAGACGGCAAAATTGATGCTGCATTCATCGTAGCAGGTCCTCCGACTCCGGCAATTACAGAATTGTGCACCACTAACAGCGCATACCTCGTTCCTATCGATGGCGATGTTGCTGCAAAACTGATGGAAACAAATCCGTTCTATACAGAGCATGTAATTCCGGCAGGCACTTATGCAGGTCAGGAAGCAGACGTTAAAACTGTTACTGTTAAGGCAACATTGATTGTAAGCGCAGATGCATCAGAAGATGATGTTTATAGCTTGACAAAAGCTATCTTTGATAATATTGAAGCTATTACAACAGAAAACGCAAAGGGTGCAGAGCTCTCTTTAGAAAATGCAACAGGCGGTATGACTGTTCCTTTCCATGCAGGTGCAGCTAAGTACTTCGCAGAAAAGAACATCGAAGTTCCTGTAAAATAGTATATAGACCGAGAGTGTGGGGCTACGGCGAAAGACTCTTTCGTCGTAGCTCTTTTATCAGTATCCCGAGGAGGAAAGTTAATGTTGTTTAGTAAAAAAAATAAGCCGAAAGAGCAGGCACCTATGGATTTAGAACAGGTTATGCAAAAGTTTGACCGTGAATCTAACGTGCGTGTGTGGGAAGGGTGGCAAAAGATAGCTGTAACCTGCATTTTGGCGGTTTTTTCTTTATTTTGTATTTATGTAACCTTGTTTGCTACATGGCTTGAGGAACTCAGACTGACTACCTTTGTGGCGTTTATTGTTTGTCTTGCCTATATTGTTTATCCTGCTAAAAAGGGAAAACAAAGGGTTAACTATATGCCATGGTATGATATTTTGTTAATGATTTGCGGTACGGGCGCATTTTTGTACTTTGCTGCAAATGCCGAGAGCATAATTCAGCAGGGTAGCCGTTTTGAGTGGTATCAGATAGTAATCGGTATTTTAGGTATTATCTCTACTGCCGAGGCTTGCCGACGCAGTGTGGGTCTGCCTATTGTTATTGTAGCAGGCTGCTTTATTTTATACGCACTTATATGGGGACTTTCTAACCCAACTATATGGGGTAAGCTTAACTATATCGTGCATTATCTGTTCTATGGTAAAGAGGGTATTTTATCTACCCCTGTTAACGTATGTTCTAAATTTATTGTAGTATTTATTATCTTCGGTGCCTTTTTAGAGAGAACCGGCATTGCAGATTTCTTTATCAATATTTCGAATGCAGTTGTTGGCGGTTTTTCTGGTGGTCCTGCTAAGGTTGCGGTTGTTGCCAGTGCCTTTGAGGGTATGGTTTCGGGCTCTTCGGTTGCAAATACCGTTGGTTCTGGCTCGGTTACTATTCCTTTGATGAAAAAAACAGGATACAAACCGGAATTTGCTGCAGCGGCTGAAGCATCGGCATCTACCGGTGGACAGATTATGCCTCCTATTATGGGAGCAGCGGCATTCTTGATGGCAGACTACATAGGTGTTCCTTACAGTAATATAGTTGTTCGTGCTATTTTACCTGCTGTTTTATATTTTGCAGGTGTATTTATTACAGTTCACCTAGAAGCTAAAAAAGAGGGACTTCGTGGTTTAACAAAAGAGGAATTACCTAAGCTTCTGCCGCTTCTTAAAAAAGTGTATTTGCTTATTCCGCTTATTCTGTTGATTTATCTTGTAAGCATTACTCAGCGCTCAATTCAGTATGCGGCGGCTATTGCCATTATAGCGGCTATTGTAGTAAGCTTTTTCAATAAGGGTAACAGAATTACCCCCAACCGTATATGGGAGGCCTTAGCGGCTGGTGGACAG
>JAFQAG010000165.1 GCA_017416985.1 Clostridia bacterium | reverse complement strand
TATCGTGACATAGCAAAGGCTCATGCCGACACAATCGAAAAATATTTTGTAAGAGAAGATTACAGTGTTGCTCATTCTTTTCTTTTTGATACAAAAACAGGCGAGCTTTTAGAAGAATCAAACACCTGCGGTTTTGGAAACGGTAGCCATTGGGGACGTGGTACAGCATGGGCGGCTTACGGCTTTGCAATAACTGCGAAAAATCTTGATGATAAAAAATATTATGACCTTTCAATGAAAATTGTTGAAAAATATATTGAAGAGCTCGGCGAAGACAGCTATATTCCTGTCTGGGATTTCAGACTTACTGCAGATAAGCCTGCACACAAATATTATAATACAGTTGTCGACTGGGATGAAACCGACCCCAAAAACAAAGAATTTGCAGTAGATACCTCTGCAACAGCAATTATGGCTTGTGCTATATTCGAGCTTGATGATTATATTTTCTGCCCTGAATTAAGAGTCTTTGCCGAAAAATCATTACAGGCTCTTTGTGACGAAAAATACATATATTTTGACACAAATATCTCAGGCATATTAAAAAGACAAAACGGAAGAATGAACACAGAACCATATGGCGATTATTATTTTGCAGAAGCCCTGCAACGTGCACTTAATCCGCACATAAAAACCTGCTGGCATTAAAAGGAGGAATAAAAATGGAAAGAATTAATTTAAACCCAATTATAGAAAAAGTAGTTAAAGTTGTAGAAAGTCATAAATTAGGTACAGGAAAATACTCACGTTGGATTTGGCAGAACGAAGAGGGCAACCGCGATTTAGGTGTTACTGCTTTTGGTTGCGCAGATGCTACCAACATCTTATATACAATAAACCGATTCCCGAAAGATCCGGCGGAGCGTGCAGAATGGATTGCGGCTCTTCAAAGCATACAAGATGAAAAAACCGGCATGTTTTACGAGGATACTCACATCCCCACCCACGTTACAGCTCACTGTACCGCTGCATTAGAGCTTTTTGACGCACTTCCGTTATATCCCTTTTATGATATAGAAAAATATAAAGACCCAAAGGCTATGTGCGAATTATTAGAAAGTCTTGACTGGGTAGATAAGCGTGGGCCGGGACATATTATGCCTGCAAATTACAGCAGCTTCAGAAACACTCGTGCAGTAAGTCCTGAATGGGTGCGTACATATTTTGACTGGTTAAACAAAGCCTGCGACCCCGAAAAAGGACTTTGGAGAGAGGGATATTTTACCTCCGATTTACCAATGCATCAGCACATGGCAGACAGTTTTCATTTTCTGTTTACGTATGAGCATGCAAAAGAGCCTTTCCCATATCCTGACAAACTGATTGACAGTTGTCTTGAAATGTATAACAACAATAAAATGTCACACGATTTTGGTAAACGTTTTCACTTCACCGAGGTTGATTGGGTGTTCTGCTTAAATCGTGCATCAAGACAGACACCACATCGTTTTTACGAGGTTAAAGAGGCATTATTTAAGTTTGCAAAGGATTATACTGACTATCTTTTAGAACTTGACTGGGATAAAGATGACGGTGCAAATGATATGCATATGCTGTTTGGCACACTTTGCTGTCTTGCAGAATTACAGATAGCTCTGCACGGAAAGCTCTATTCTGATGTACCGTTAAGACAGGTGTTAGACCGCAGACCGTTTATATAAACATAAAATCATAACGCTTTAAAGGAGATAATTAAATGTACAGATATGCTATAATAGGCTTTGGCGGACTTGGCAAAAAGCACTTATCGAACCTGGTTAATCTTGAAAGCAAACGTGGAGATATAAAGCTTTGCGCAATATGCGGAGCAGACATTAAATCGTTTAAGGAAAATGTAAAGCTTAACTTAGGTAGTGTTGATATTTCAAATATAGATTTCTCAAGCTGTAATTTCTACGAAGACTACAAAGAACTTATTGATACTGAAAAGCCTGATTTTATACTGTCAACTGTTCCTACATATCTGCATGAAGAAATCTGCGTATATGCCTTAAATCATGGTGTGCACGTTTTTTCTGAAAAGCCTATGGCACTCAGTCTTACAGATTGCGCAAATATGATAAAAGCATCAAAAGAAAACCATAAAAAGCTTATGATAGGTCAGTGCTTAAGATTTGACCCTGCATACACAAAGCTGAAAGAATATATTGATAACGAAACGTTTGGGAAAGCATACAGGGCAGAATTTACAAGATATTCGCAGAAACCTGCTTGGACCTGGAAAAACTGGATATTAGACCCAAAATTAAGCGGCGGATGTCCTGTTGATATGCACATTCACGATGTTGATTTAATAAACTGGTTTTTCGGAAAGCCAAACTCATTGCACTCTGCCATAACAGAGAAAAAGGCAGAACTTGAGTCCGTGTTTACCCAAATGTTTTATGATGACCTTTTGGTTATTGCTAACGCAGACTGGTCAATGACACAAACATTTCCGTTTGAAGCAAGATGTCTTGTAAATTTTGAAACCGCAACAGTTATATTAGAAGACGGAAAAATTACAGTATATAAAGACGACGAAAGTTTCTCGCCAAACCTAGCCGAAAACGACTGTTTTACAGAAGAAATTGAAACACTTTTAAAACTTATAATTGATGATGAAGCAACCGATATTACATCTCCTGAATCTGTCATGACATCAGTCGAAATAGCATTAGCCGAAATAAAATCAGCTAAAGAGAAAAAAGAAATTATTTTATAAATTTGATGATTGATATTAAAATACTCTTTGTGATATAATTTTATTTAACACAAATGAGCAAAAAGTTGAGGTATAAATATGGAATTAGGTGTATTAATAAATTTAGATGAACAAGTTGAGAAAAAAATTGAGCAGGCATCGGAGCTTGGTTTTTCTTACTGTCAACTTAGCGCATGGAAAAAAGAATTGCATACTGCCGAAATGGCTGAAAAAATT
>JAFQAG010000164.1 GCA_017416985.1 Clostridia bacterium | reverse complement strand
TTCCTGCTGCCGAAAATGTATTTTCGTCTGCTACGATAAGAATGTTTTTGTAGTTTTTGCAAATTTCTGTCAGCTGACTTATAGCATTATTTTCTATATACACATACTCAATGTTACAGGTATGTGTTTTTCCGCAAGCACAGCTAACACCCTTTAAAATACTGTTTATGTTCATAACATTCACCCTTTTTTATATTTATAGATTTACTTTTATAACATCATATATTATAATATTATTATCAAAACAAATCAACAATTTACTGTAAATCGGTCAGAAAATCGACAAATTAATATGTTTTTTTGAAAAACAATCAAAAATCAATCACTTTTGGAGGCTATTATGTTAAAAAATGAAAGAGAAAGAGAGATAATAAATATTCTTAAAACCGAAGACGGTTTTATTACTGTTAAAGAGTTGTGTGAAAGGCTTTATGCAAGCGAATCGAGCATAAGAAGAGATTTAACAACTTTAGAAAACCGAGGAATTATTACAAGAAACTATGGTGGTGCAGAATTAGTTAAGAATTTTTCAAACGTTATATCATTTAACAAGCGATCGCATCATAATATAAATGAAAAAAAGCTTATAGCAAAAAAGGCAAAAACTCTTATAAAAGACGGAAATGTTATTTTTCTTGACCAGTCTTCAACTGCTTTTTATCTGGCAGCTGAAATTATGAATAACAGTACTCTTACAGTTATAACTAATAATATAGAAATTCTTGGACTTTTAGCAAATTCTTCAACAAACGTCATTTCATCCGGTGGAATGCTCAGTACCGAAAACCGCAGCTGCCTTATAGGTCCTGATGCACACTATATATTCGAAAATACATATGCAGATATTGTCTTTTTTTCCACTAAATCACTTTCTGATAGCGGCGAAATTTCTGATTGCACACGCCAGGAGGTTTTAGTCCGAAACGCTATGATAAAAAATGCACAAAAGAAAGTCTTTCTTTGCGATGGTGAAAAATTTGGCACTATATCGCCCTTTAAACAGACAACCCTTAAAGACATTGACTATCTCGTAAGCGAAAGTAATGATGCAAAAAGATTTTTGGAACTTTTTCCTTCACTTAAGATTATTTAACACGATAAGCCCTTGTTTTTATATGTTTTTTGCTGTATAATAAATTAGGTCAACTAAAAGAAAGGCATCAGGAGGCATAAAATGGATAAAAAATATAATTGGTCAAAATGGCTGCTTGCTTTTATATTTGCAGTTGCCGTAATAACTGTATATAAAACCTTTGATAACTTAGCAAATGTTTTTGGGGCAATAGGCTCTTTTATCAACTTACTTATGCCGTTTATTATCGGTGCAATTTTAGCATTTTTTCTTTATCCTGCCTGCAAAAAGGTCGAAGAATTTTTTTCACGTTCAAAACGCAAAAAAATTTCAGAATCTAAAAAAGGACTTTCGGTTTTGGTTGTATATGCCGCATTTATACTGATTATAGTCCTGGCCATAAGCCTTTTAATGCCTCGCCTTTCAGCAAGTGTTGCAGAATTTGTTAAGCGTCTGCCCGAATATATGGACGAAATAAATGCATTTATTATTACCCAAGCCGAAAAAGGTGGCATTTTCGACTTTCTTGACACAAACCAAATTGCACAATTTTTAAGTTTTGAAAATCTTTATAACATATTTTTCAGGGGTAACTGGAACGTATATATGGAAGGTGTTAAAGGCGTTACCTCAACTGTTGCATCATGGTTTATGGGAATTATAATATGTGCATATATCTTAAACGAACGTGATTCTTTATTTTATATGGGACGCAAGCTGTCAGGTGCAGTAATCAAAAAAGATACTATGAATAAAATAAGCCATTACGTCAGCGAAATCAGTTCTATTTTTTATAAATTTTTCTTTGGCAAAGCAATAGATTCTATAATAATAGGTATAATCGCCCTCATCGGATTTATAATAATTGATGTGCCATACGCACTTTTAATGGCAGTTATCACTCTGCTTTTTAATATGATTCCTTACTTTGGTCCGATAATCGGTGCTATCCCTGTTGTTGTCGTAACTCTTTTGGTAAACGACATTTATTCTGCTATATGGACTTTGCTATTTATAATTGTTCTTCAGCAGGTTGACTCAAATATAATCGGTCCTAAAATTTTAGGCGACTCGGTAGGTGTAAGTCCATTCTGGGTTATTTTTGCGATTTTAGTTTTTGGCGGTTTGTTCGGTGTTACAGGTATGATTATAGGTGTCCCTGCAATCGCTGCAATAAGAATGTTGCTTTTAGATTATTTAGACGACAAAGAACTGCAACCTAAATCAGTCGCAACAAAGGATGAAACAAAATGAAACAATATTTAGAAAAATATCTTCAAAAAATGGGTGTAGAATATACCCAAGCGCAGATAAATCAGTTTGAGCTTTACCACCAGATGCTTGCAGAATGGAATCAGAAAATTAACTTAACGGCAATAACCGAACCCGACGAGGTCGCATTAAAGCATTTTGCCGATTGCATTTATGGCATAGATAAAATTCCTCATGGTGCAAGCGTAATTGACGTTGGCTCTGGAGCAGGCTTTCCGGGTGTTCCGCTTAAAATAATGCGTCCTGATATTTCGGTTTTACTTTTAGATTCATTAAATAAGCGCATTTTATTTTTAAACGAGCTTATTTCTGCATTAAAGCTTGACGGAATTAAAGCCGTTCACAGCCGTGCCGAAGACGGTGCTAAAGCAGAATTAAGAGAAGGCTTTGACGTAGCAACAGCACGTGCAGTTGCAAACCTAAATGTGCTTTCAGAGTATTGTATGCCCTATGTAAAAATCGGCGGAATCTTTTTGGCATATAAAGGCAGCGCAGGCTTAGATGAGGTAGCTAACGCCGAGGGAGCAATCAAAAAATTAGGCGGTGGTAATATCAAAACCGATACCTATACTCTCGTTGATTCTGATATTACACACACCTTGGTTACTGTGCATAAAAACGCGACCACACCAAAAAAATATCCCCGAAATCCCGGACACATTTCAAAAAATCCGCTTGCATAAATTCCGGTTTTTATTACATAATAAATATAGCTGAGTGCCTTTGCGCCATATGGCAAAGGCACTTTTTATTTACAAATTAAGGGGCATGATAAGTATGGCAAAAACAAAAAAATCAGGAACGCAAACAGTTTGTTTTGAAAATCCTCCCGTTATAATATCCACAGCTGCCGTATCGGGCGCAAAAGAAGGAGAAGGTCCGATAGGACAGTTTTTTGATACCATAGTCAAAGACTCTATGTGGGGCGAAGAAAGCTGGGAAAAAGCAGAAAGCAAATTTATGGAGCAGGCAGTCCGCACCGCAATGGATAAATGCAATCGCACCCCCGAGCAGATAGACTACATTTTCGGTGGTGACCTATTAAACCAATGCACAAGCACAAACTACGGCATACGTTCGTTAGAAATTCCGTTTATAGGTCTTTATGGTGCCTGCTCGACAATGGCTCTTTCTATGAGTATGGCGGCAATGACAATAGATGGCGGATATGCCGACACGTGCGCAGCAGTTACATCAAGTCACTTCTGTTCTGCCGAGCGTCAGTTTCGCTTTCCTCTTGAGTATGGTGGTCAGCGTCCTCCCGGAGCACAATGGACCGCAACCGGCTCAGGCTGTGCAATTGTTTCTGCAAGTGGCTCAGGTCCTGTAATTGACCTTATAACAACCGGAAAAATTGTCGATATGGGTATTAAAGATGCAAATAATATGGGTGCGGCAATGGCACCTGTAAGTGTTAAACTAACACCATAAGGCGATGTGCTAAATCTCTACAATTTATGCGGTTTTCAGCCATTTTTTGTAATTGGAGGTGTTGGTTTCTAAATTGTAATTTTTCAAAAAACACAATCGCTGAGATTGTGTTTTTTTGTACCCAAAAATAAAAAATACAGGAGGTTGTTATTATGGTAGATTTTTTAGTTACAAAAGGAAAATTGGTAGTCAGAAATGGTGAGCCGCTTATTGTGGTCAAAGGAAAAGAAAGCGCTCTTTCGAAAGAAGAATTCATTTTATGGACAAGTCTGCATTGGAACATTTTAAATAAAGATTCCCTTGAGGCAGAGTTTAGCAGACGAATGAAAAAGTACGGACTGTATGGAGATGTTTCTTTTGAGCAGACTCTTTCAAGACTTAAAACCAGAGGGCTAGTTGCATCAAAGTCAGATTATCTTGCAGCAGATGCGCTCTATAATCTTACGAAAGAGCTTTATGTAGTTCCACTTGGAACCGTTAATGCATTAAAAAAAGCAATGATGTTAGGAGTTATGCTTATCAATGGTGTTCCCTTTGATAAATGCAGAGAGACTATGGAAGATTTCAATCTGAACTGCCTTGAAAAACAAATTGTCGTTTTTTCAAAAAGGCTTAAGGTGTCGGGTGCAGAGCTTATCCGTATCAGTGATAAAAACCTATGGGATATAAAGTCTGAAGATGATATTGTGCCTCTTGCTTATGAGGAACATGAAGATATGGACTCTATTGGAAACTTTACAAGATTTTCAAAGGATAAAAACAAAGTCCTTGAGGCAATTGTGAATCTGTACTTAAAGAAACAAATTGTATTTGAATAAAGAAAGGTTTGGTGACTTATGAAAAAAACAGTAAGTATTTTATTAATTGTATCAATCATTTCCATATGTACCAATATATCAGCACATATGGAGGTAAAGGTAACACTTGATGGAAAAGAGATTTCTTTCCCGGATGCAAAGCCTTTTATTGATGAAAGAGACAGAGTATTGGTTCCAATCAGATTTGTTTCAGAGGCACTGGGTAGCGTGGTTGATTGGGGAAATGAAACCCGTACGGCAGTTATTAAACAAGATGACGATGAAATCCGTTATACAGTTTATCAACCGTTGGCATACCTTAATGGCGAAATGATGGTTATGGATACATATGGAATTTTAACGGACTGCAGAACGATGGTTCCCATCAGAATTTATTTCGGAGCTTTTAGGATGTAAGGTTGTATGGGATGAAAAAACGTCGACAGTTGTTATCACATCCCCGAAGGATGCAGTTGACTTTCCTGTACCTAAGGTTTCTGTGAATTATCCGAAAAGCATTTCAGACAAAAGATTGCTCTGGATTGATGTTGACAATTACAGGGATTTTGAGCGTAGCGGAGATTATGAATTTAAGATTGAGTTTTTAAATCCTGTGCAGTTTAATACCTACGAGCAGGACGAGGGCGCCATTAACGGATGGCAGAAATATTCAAGATGTAATTTTATTTCAGCGACCAATAGTTATAAAACCATATATTCAATCACCAGAGTGTTCTATACTACCCACGAGAATATGAAAACATATAAGCCAAAAGCTGGTGACGAAATCACCTTCAGACTAACCGTCAGAAATAAATCTACCGGAGAAACTAAGGAGTATATTTTTACGGAAGAATTAAAGCTTCCATATGAAATTGAAAAATATCTTGAATAATTAAAAACCCGAACTGGAATTTCCAATTCTTGAAAAACCTGAACAAGAAACTCCAGTTCTGGGAAAACCAGTTCTGGATAATCCTTTACTGGAATTTCCAGTGCAGGATATTCCAGAAGAGGAAAATACAGACACATATAATAAAAAATAGTAACGGAGGCGTATAAAATGACCTATAGAAAAATTGATACCACTAGAGTAAAACCTGAAACAAACACAGATTTTGCTCAGATTCAAAATGATCTGGCAAAATTCAAAAGACACACACCAATGCCGGAGAATGATGTTAAAACACTTATGAATTATATTAGCAAATTCGAAAGGCTGATAGCTGATGAAAGTTATCAGGAGCTTGAATACAGTGCCGAGTGTTTTATGTGCAGACTGCGTGACATCCTGACAAATATGAAACGCGAACCAAGAAAAGAAGCAATGGTAAAATGTGCCGACAGTATGGGTATAACAGTACAGAAAACGAATGGCGTTCTGGAAGTAACCCTACCCATGATTTTGCCAACCAAGAAAAAAGCTAAATCGGAATATTTATTTGAGCCGTTATTCTTTGCAATGGATAAAGCATCAAAGGAAGAAAACTTCTTTTTAAAAGAAAAAGCGATGATGTGTATCGAATTTATTTATGACAAAAATAACAAAAGTATTCCTCGTGGCGACCACGATAACAAGGAAGTCAAACAGGTAATTGATGCAATTACACCATTTGTTGTCAGGGATGACAGAGATGATTATTTAAGTCTTTGCCAGATATCGTCTGAAGGAGATTACAATCACACAAAGGTTTATGTAATGCCTGAAAAAGACTTCTCAACCTTCTTTTCAACCCTTTAAAATACATAAAAATGTCGCAAAAACCGTATCACAAAACGGCGATTTTGCGGCATTTTTTTGTGACATGGGGAAAACGGCGTAATATCGGGCTTTTTACGGCTTTTTCTTCAAAAAAATCAGACCGTAAATAAGAAGATTGGACAAAAATAAAGCAAAGGAGTAAAAACAGATATGATTAAAAAGCAGACAATAGAATATAAAATAGTAAGCATAATAGGATTAGCAGGCGAGATACAGACAGAAGAAATATATAAATTAAAATATGGAAAAGAGTATATAAGAAAAACAATAAGTAAGTTAATAACAAAGAAATGTATTAAAGTATATAAGTTTGATAA
>JAFQAG010000163.1 GCA_017416985.1 Clostridia bacterium | reverse complement strand
TATATCGAAAAAAACATACCAATCGCTGGTGGAATGGCAGGGGGCAGCACAGATGCAGCAGCTGTTTTGAGCCTTATAAACAATGCTTGTTCTTTGGATTTGTCAAAAGAACAATTAATGGAAATAGGCTTAAAATTAGGGGCAGATGTTCCATATTGCATATTCGAAAAACCAGCTTTAGCCGAAGGAATAGGCGAAAAATTAAGTGAAATCCCAGGTCTGCCACCGTGTAAAATCTTGCTCGTCAATCCTGGAGTCGAAGTATCGACAAAAGAGGTCTATGAAACCATTGATTCTTATAAAAATAATGAACGTGTAGATAATGTTAGCCTTATAATGTGTCTTTCTGAGCAAAAACTGGCAGAGTCAACACATTATATGAAGAATGTTATGCAGCCTGTAAGTAGCAAAATTTGTCCGCAAATTTCGGAAATTATAGAGAAAATAAGAGATATAGGCGCATTGCATGCGATGATGAGCGGAAGTGGAGCAACGTGCTTTGGCCTTTTTGATAAAAATACCGACTTGACTGATGTAGAGCGGCTTTTTCCTGAATGTTCAGTAAATGTGACTTATCCAAAAATTTGAAATTGATTTCTTAAATTTTAATAATATTATAGGAGTGATATTGATGAAAAAAACTTTTTTGTTACTACTTAGCCTTTTATTGATTATAGGTATTTTTTCTGGTTGTTCCGAGAAAAATGTATATGAAGGCGATGTATTTACAGAGTTGGAATTAGAATCTGGCGAAACAATAGTTATGCAGCTGTTTCCTGATGTTGCACCTATGACAGTTAAACACTTTTTAGAGAATGTAGAAGAAAAATATTATGATGGCAAAGTCTTTCACAGAGCGATTAAAGGCTTTATGATTCAAGGTGGTTCTGCTGACGGAAACGGGGTAGGAGGAAGTGGCAGAACGGTTAAGGGTGAATTTAAATCAAACGGAATTGAAAATAATTTAAAGCACACTCGTGGTGTCGTTTCTATGGCTCGTACCAGTGATCCGAATTCAGGTAGCGGTCAGTTCTTTATAATGCATGCAAAAGCTCCTCACTTAGATGGTCAATATGCTGCTTTTGGCAAAGTTGTTGAGGGCATGGATGTAGTAGATAAAATTGCTGAAATGCCGGTTGGTGGACCTAATGGCGATGCTTTAGAAAACAAGCCGGTTATAAAGTCAATTCGCATACTTGATGACTACACACCAAAGGCTAGTGCCGGCGCAGAATCTGATGGTACATCAAACAATTAATTTGCAAATTTATGTAGATAATTTGTTAAATTTGGTTATAAATCCATATTTTTTGAAATTAGTACTTGAATATTTTGCATTTATGTTGTAAAATATAATTTGTCAAAAAGATAACAAATATTTTTAGGAGGTTTTTTTAAATGGCAGTAAAAGTAGCTATTAACGGTTTTGGCCGTATTGGTCGTCTGGCTTTCAGACAGATGTTTGGTGCTGAGGGATATGAGGTTGTTGCAATCAACGACTTAACAAGCCCGAAAATGCTTGCACATCTTCTTAAATACGATTCTGCACAGGGTAAATATGCTCTGGCTGACACCGTATCTGCAGGCGAAGATTCAATCACAGTTGACGGCAAAACTATCAAAATTTACGCAGAGAAAGATGCTGTAAATCTTCCTTGGGGAGCTCTTGATGTAGATGTTGTTTTAGAGTGCACAGGTTTCTACACATCTAAAGAAAAAGCTTCTGCTCACATCACAGCAGGTGCTAAAAAAGTTGTTATTTCTGCTCCGGCAGGTAACGACCTACCAACAGTTGTTTACAACGTAAACCATGACATTCTTACTAAAGACGATACAGTTATTTCTGCAGCTTCCTGCACAACTAACTGCTTAGCTCCGATGGCAAAAGCTCTTAACGATTATATGCCTATTGAAAGCGGTATTATGTCCACAATCCACGCATATACTGGTGATCAGATGATCTTAGACGGTCCTCAGAGAAAAGGTGACTTAAGAAGATCAAGAGCAGGTGCTGTTAATATTGTTCCTAACTCTACCGGTGCGGCAAAAGCAATCGGTCTGGTTATTCCTGAACTCAGCGGCAAACTTATTGGTTCAGCACAGCGTGTTCCTACACCGACAGGTTCTACTACAATTTTAGTAGCTGTTGTTAAGGGTGAAGCTACTGTTGACGGCATCAATGCTGCAATGAAAGCTGCTGCAACTGAATCTTTCGGTTATAACGAAGACGAAATCGTTTCTTCTGACATCATCGGAAGCAAATTCGGTTCAATCTTTGATGCTACACAGACAATGGTTGTTAACATGGGTAACGGCTATTCACAGGTACAGGTTGTTTCTTGGTATGATAACGAGAACTCCTATACAAGCCAGATGGTAAGAACCATTAAATATTTTGCTGAATTAGGCTAAAATATATTTAAAGCCGGAGCGCAAAGCTCCGGCTTTTTTTTGTATTTAAAGCGGGGATTTGCTTAAAACACAATATCTGGTAAAAGTTTGCGGTTAAAATCACAACAAATGGTCGTTTTGCATAAAGTTTTATTTATTTTTTTTACAAAATTACCTATAAAAATTATAAAATATTGATTGACTTTATATGCTATAGGTGGTATAATAATTATGCATATGTATAAGTGTATCTTTTTGAAGATTCCAAAGCTTGCGGAAAGGAGGAAAAGAAGTTGAAAAACCTCTTAGTTATCAAAACTTTTTCGTTGATTATGGTGGCTTTATTTGCCTTTAGCGGCATAGTAGTTGCTGAAGAAGCAAAACCTGCAACAGTTGAGTTTGTTGTAACAGAAACCAATGACGAAATTGTTGAGCTGAATCTGGCGGTTAAAGATACAACATTTATGGGGATTCAGACAGTTGTGCGATACAACACTGAAAGCCTTATCCCTATAGATGAAACAGGTTCCGAAACAACTGATTTTAAAAAGTTTGCAAAATTGTCTGAACAAGCAGAATTTTTTAAAACAATTGGTCTTGAGCTTGATTCTGAAAAAGGTCTTTTTGGATTCACCCTATACATAATGCCCGGCGAAACAAACGAGGGAATTAATGATTCAGGTGAATACATAGCAGATGATAAAGGCATTAACCTTTACACGTTCAGGTTTAAAAAAATTGCTGATGCAGCTTATGATTTTCAACTTGCTTTAAAAGATGAAAGCAAACCGTATGTACAATCATTACCTGAAGGACTTATCGTAATGAATTATTCAACTGGTTCACTTAAAGCTGATGTGTCGTTTGCATATCCTGATAAAGAACCGGAACATACTACAGTTCTTCCGGTGGTGACCAAGCCAAAATTAACGGACGAAACTCGTAAAGAAGACGTTATATGTTTACAGATAGGAAAAAACATTTCTGTGGCATATGGTCAAAAGAAAGAGATTGATCCTGACAATAAGCTTGTTGTTCCTTACATCTCAGGTGATCGCACACTTGTTCCGCTAAGATTTGTAGCTGAAACTCTTGGCGCAGATGTGTTGTGGGAAGATGGCTGGGACGGATGTGTAATTAAAAAAGGTGAAAAAGAAATTAGAATTACATTCGGTTCTGCTGAGTTCGTAGTTAACGGAAAAACTGTTACCTACGATGCACCTATTGAAGTTGTTGAAGAAAGAACTATGGTTCCTATTCGATTCATTTCAGAAGAATTTGACTGCGATGTTTATTGGAATGCATTAAACAAAGCTGTTGTTGTTTCTCCGATAGACAATCCTTGGGTTGAAACAAGACAAGCTGAAATAACAGCCTTAAATGAAATGCTCGTAACAATTCTTTCTATTATATAAGTAGAAAATGTTCGGCAATTAAAAGTGTTTATGGTGTAATTTTTTAATAAAAAATATTAATGAAGAGGAGATGGATTCAAAATGAAAAAGTTTACACTATTGTTTTTGGTAGCAGCTATCTTAGCTTTTTCTTCTTTTGGTGTTGCAGCATATGCACCTGAGAATGATAGCTATACCATCACCTACAACGTAGGTGCAGAAAATGCAGGATCTATGTACGGCATGGTAGCAATTTCTGGTACCGGCGACAGCGTTAGCACAACTAATACTGACGATATCGTTTACATTGATCAGGCAACTGCAGATGCAGAAGGTAACATTACCTTTACAGCATTTGCTCCTATGGGCGCAGCTCCAAGTGATGCAGCTTATGTTCCTAGCACAGTATTTATTGGCGGACCAAGCTACAGCACAGTTCAGAAAATCGGTACTTTAGATGCAGCAGCTGCTGACGCTTTCGAAATTACCGGTACAGTAAAAGACATCGAAAGCAGCAACAGACTTACTAACGTTACTGTTTTAGATGCAGCAGCTAACGAGGTTGCTACTACTACTGTTGATTCAACAGGTGCTTATAAAGTAGAAGCTCCTGCTGGTACATACAGTGTTGAATTTTCTAAAGACGTATTCAGCTCTCACACCTATACCAACGTTGTAGTTGCAGCTGATATGGAACTTTTAGAAGTTGATATGAAAGTTCATGCCGGCGACGTTACAGGCGACACATGGACAAACCTTGCAGACCTTAGTTTATTGTTAGAGGATTATAGTCTTCCGGTAGCTAATGCTGTTACAAAGACAGCTGACGTTACAGGCGATGGCTATATAAATCTTCCGGACTTAAGTGCGTTGCTTGAAGCATACACACTTGGTAACACAACTCAGGATTATGCAGCTTTAATTGCACAGTAATTTAGTTTAGTGGTTTAAAGTATATTTAGGAGGAAATCATTTATGAAAAAGACATTTAAAAGTCTGCTTCATATCTTACTTGCTCTCTTGATTGTGTTAGGTACATGCGGAGTAGTTTTCGCTGATAACACTGCTAAGATTGAAGTAACAGAAGTAGATGATGCGGATGTTGCTGGTGTTAAAAAGCTTGTATTTAAAGCAACAACACCTGCAGGTACAGATGCAGTTAAATCTTTTGGACTTATATTCTCATATGATAATACTGTAATTCAGCCTGTAAGAAGTTCAGGAAATAAAAAAGGTGAGAATGTAGCCTTAGATACAGCTACAGAATCAAACGTTGCAAAGAGAGCATTTACTTCATATTATAATGAAGATGATGAAGCTTCATTTGCATATGCTTTAATTAAAATTTATGTAGATGGCACAAGAACTGGTGTACAGTTAGATACATACTCATCAGAAACATCAGCAGATGCTACTGCAGGTGCTGTGTTTAATGAGTTCTATTTCAAAGTAATAGATGGAAAAGAAATTAGTTCTGATACATTTAAACTTGAAACAGAATATGCAGATGGCACATTCCTCAAGCAGGCATATCCTAACCAGGATGATGCTGCAGCAATTGCTATCGGTTCTTCGTATAAATACGGTTGGGCTAAAGATGGCGTAGAAGATACTGCAACATTAGTATCTTTCCCGCATAGTGCCCCAGCTCCTTCAATTGAACCTTCTGTAGAGCCTTCAGTTGAACCTTCTGTAGAGCCTTCAGTTGAAC
>JAFQAG010000162.1 GCA_017416985.1 Clostridia bacterium | reverse complement strand
CTCGGAACGTCTGGCATAACAGGTGCTACATCGCTAAATGAATAGCTAACCTTGCCGCCCTTACCTGACGAAGACGAACCACCGCCACCGCCGCCGGAGCCGCCAGATGAGCCATCGTCATCTTCAGAAATTACTGCATTTAATTCTTCTGCAAAATCTTCTAATGATTCAAACGGCTGTGCATCAATAACATCACGGCAAACCGATAAGGTTGCTGCATCTTTATACGCATCAATATCAGCACCCGCTGCTAAAATTTCGGTTTCAAACTCGCTGATTACAGATTCGATTACGCCAGGTGAATCTGTGTATGAAAGAAGTGACATAAGTGCTGCATCTTTAAGCACATCAGTTATATCACTAACCTTTTTACCTGAAATATCTGCGCCGGCAACAGCTTTTAAGAACTCTGTTTTAACGTTGCCTGAAAGTCTGTCGCTGTCGTTATAAATGTTTGTGTATTCTTTTGTAGCTTTAAAGCCTAAATCTTCTGCGTGCTTGTCGATGTATGCTTTAAGGCTTTCCCCCTGTGCTGCATTTAAGTACTCTACCAATACAGCTTTTTCATATAATTCCACTAAACCAGCCGGATCAATTGCAGCATCTGCTGCGATACCTTCTGCAATGTATTCATAAACCTCTGCTTTAACAGCCTCGCTCATACTGTCGAAATCTGCATAGTATTCACTTTTGTCCAGCTCTAAAACCTGGTATGGTTTATAAACGTTTTCGTTGTCTGCCTTTTCAAACATTTCTGCAACTGCATCTTTTGTGGGAGATAAAACAATTTCACCCAAAATTGCAGTTTTATCTTCGGTTGTTAAAAACTCAAAGCCTAACTCAGTCGGAGCTGACATCCCTTCACCTGTGATGCGAACGGTATATTTACCCTTTTCGCCCATCGGTGTAAATTTAAATGTCATATCACCGCTTGCATTTGCCACACCATAGTAAACGCAGCAAAGTGCCTTGTCGATTTTTTCGATATCAGTTACATCATACTTACCGCTTGCGCTCTTTAAATCCTCGATGCTGCCTGCAGGTTCAAATACCTGAACCATTACCTTTTTATTAGCATAAGCCGCTCCGCATTGCACGGTCAGCGTTACATCACTGACCGTAACCTCGGATTTGAGAGTAATTCCGCCCGATGCCTGAGCATCATCTGCAGAAACCGGTATACAGACAAGAGAAAGTGCCATCAAAATTGAGAGAGCACGAGTAGCAAATCTACCATTTCTCCATTTTTTCATTATTTGTTTTCTCTCCATTCATCATACTGTTTCTGAACTTCTGCAATAAGTCTGTCCATTCCTGCGCTTTCAAATTTAGCTAAAGCCTTTGGAAGCATTTCTTCAGGATCTGCCGCACCAGAAATGATTGACGGCATATATTCCTGATATACGTTGTTGATTGCGCTCAGCTCGTTCTGTACGTTTTCTGCATCAAATGAAAAACCAAGTGCAGGTGACTGAATTGCAATTTCGTCAAATTCTAAGTATTTGTCATAAATATCTTCAGGTGTGCCTTCAATCATTCTCATAAGATATTTGTTACCCTGAGGTGATACGTAGGTTTCAAAGCCTGTGTCTGCTTTTGTTGCGCAGCCTTCAGGAAGCTTAAATTGGTCTTCGCCAACAGCAATCCAGTGCTTGCCTTCGATACCTAATGATACAAGGTTTCTTAAATATTTGTCAGTGTTGATTAAACTTATTAATGACATTGTCTTTTCAGGATAATCAGAGGTTGATGAAATACCCATCATACAAGCACGAACGTTAAGTGTACCCATCTTAGGTTTAATTAAATGAACAACACCATATTTGTATGTGTTAGCTCTTGTAGCATTCTTCTGGTCTACCAAGTACGGAAGTTCCTGCTCAATTGATGAGAAACGTCCGCCGCCTGCACCGGTGTTTTCGGTTGCGATATCCTTACGGATGAAGCCTTTGTTATAGAAGTCATGCATAAGTTTATAGTATTCCATTGCCTGTTCTGTTGCATATGGGTTTACGATTGTGTTCGGGTCGCCCTCTAAGTCGATTGCTGCAAAGCCTTCTGCGCCACCGATATCGTCGTACTGCAAGAGTTCAAACGGTGTTAAGGTGAGCGGGAAGTCGAGCGGATATGTAGTCGGCTCGTTATCTCTGATTACTTCATAGATAGGCTCTAAATCTTTGAACTCTTTAACGCTATCCATATCAAGATTGTATTTTTCTGCCATATCCTTGTTGTAGTATACGGTATGCTCAACTGCGAAATCTTTGTAAATCGGAATAGCATAAATCTCTCCGTCTACAACCGCTGTGTTGATTGCATATTCAGGTGTGATTTCTTTAAGTTCTTTGCCGTATGTATCTAACAGCTCGGTCATAGGAGCTAAAGAACCGTTTTTAACATAGTTGTCATAGTTTCTTCCACCAAAATAAAGGAGGTCGAATTTTTCACCTGATGCTAAAATCAAACGGGTTTTTTCGTCATATTCTGCACCGATAATAGAAATGTTTTTAACTGTTGCGCCAATTTTAGGCTCAATGTACTTATTAACCTCATCATAAACTAACTGATGGTCTCTGGTTGTTGCTGAACGGTTGTACCATACAAGCTCAGGTACCTCTCCGTTTGAGGTTTCGCTGCCTTTAGGT
>JAFQAG010000161.1 GCA_017416985.1 Clostridia bacterium | reverse complement strand
GGCAGCAACTGCAAAAGAAGCTGCTCAGTGGTTATACTTTGGTTATCTTGCAGCAATCAAAACTCAGAATGGTGCTGCAATGAGTGTTGGTCGTATTTCAACATTCTTAGACATCTATATTCAGAGAGATATGAAAAAAGGTATCTTAACCGAAACTGAGGCACAGGAACTTATCGACCATATGGTTATGAAGTTCCGTATGGTTAAGTTTGCTCGTATTCCTTCATATAATCAGCTCTTTAGTGGTGACCCAGTATGGGCTACACTCGAAGTTGCAGGTAGAGGTGTAGATGGCAGATCAATGGTTACAAAAACTGACTACCGTTTCTTACATACTCTTGAAAACATGGGACCTTCTCCTGAGCCAAACTTAACAGTTCTTTACTCAAGTGCACTTCCTGAAAACTTCAAGAAATATGCATCTGAAATTTCAATTCGTACAAGCTCAATCCAGTACGAAAACGACGATGTTATGAAGCCGGTATGGGGCGATGACTATTCTATCTGCTGCTGCGTATCTGCAACACAGACCGGTAAAGAAATGCAGTTCTTCGGTGCAAGAGCTAACCTTGCAAAATGTCTGTTATACGCTATCAACGGCGGTGTTGATATGAAAACACACGAGCAGGTTGGTCCGGCTTACACACCTATTACAAGCGAATATCTTGATTACGACGAAGTAATTGAAAAATACGTTGCAATGCTTAACTGGTTAACAGAACTTTATGTTAACACATTAAACGTTATCCAGTATATGCATGATAAATACAACTACGAAGCTGCTGAAATGGCACTTATCGACACACATCTCCGTCGTACATTCGCAACAGGTATTGCAGGTTTCTCACACGTTGTAGACTCACTTAGTGCTATTAAATATGCAAAAGTTAAACCGATTCGTGACGAGTTTGGTGTTACTATGGACTTTGAGGTTGAAGGTGACTTCCCAAGATATGGTAACGATGATGACCGTGCAGACGATATCGCAGTATGGCTGTTAAAGACATTCTTAGAAATGCTCAAACGTCACCACACATATCGTAATTCCGAGGCTACTACATCTATTCTTACTATTACATCTAATGTTGTATATGGTAAGGCTACAGGTAATATGCCTGATGGAAGAAGAGCTGGTGAACCGTTATCTCCTGGTGCAAACCCAAGTTACGGTGCAGAAAAGAATGGTCTTTTGGCATCTCTTAACTCTGTTGCTAAACTTCCGTATCACTGGGCACTTGATGGTATTTCTAATACACAGACAATCAACCCGGGTGCTTTAGGTCATGACGAAGCAGAGCAGTCCAAAAACCTCGTACAGATTCTCGACGGATACTTTGACCAGGGTGCACATCACCTTAACGTTAACGTATTTGGTATTGAAAAGCTTTACGATGCTATGGAACATCCTGAAAAAGAAGAATATGCTAACTTCACTATCCGTGTATCAGGATATGCTGTTAAGTTCATCGACCTGACAAAAGAACAGCAGATGGACGTTATTTCACGTACTTGCCATGGACAGCTGTAAGGGAATAATCCACTCGCTTGAAACCTTTGGTTCGGTTGACGGTCCCGGAGTAAGATTTGTGGTATTTTTGCAGGGCTGTAAAATGCGTTGCAAGTATTGTCACAATCCAGAAACGTGGTGCTTTGAAAGCGAAGATATTTATACCGCAAGTGAACTGGTTGAAAAAGTGTGGAAATACCGCAACTATTGGGGCAAAAACATGGAAAAAGGCGGTGTTACCGTCAGCGGAGGCGAACCACTGCTGCAGATTGAGTTTGTTACCGAGTTTTTTAAGATTTTAAAAGAACGAGGAGTGCATACGGCAATCGATACAGCGGGTCAACCATTCTCTGATGATAAAGACTTTTTAGCAAAATTTGACGAGCTTTTAAAATATACTGACCTTGTGCTTTTAGATTTAAAGCAATTTGATTCAAAAGAGCACAAAGCACTTACAGGTTTTGATAATTCGAACATATTAGATATGGCGAGATATCTGTCAGATAAGGGTATTCCTATGTGGATAAGACACGTTTTAGTCCCTGGATTAACTGATTCTGAAGATGACCTTACAAAAATGGCTCAGTTTATAAAATCGCTTAAAACTGTCGAAAAGGTAGAGGTTTTACCTTATCATACCTTAGGACTCTTTAAGTGGGAAAATTTAAAGCGCAAATATCCGTTAGAAGGAGTTAAAAGTCCTACTGCTGAAGAAATGAAAAAAGCCGAAGCAATATTAAAACTGTAATAATTTAAGCCGTTGGAATATAACAGTTCCAACGGCTTATAAACAG
>JAFQAG010000160.1 GCA_017416985.1 Clostridia bacterium | reverse complement strand
ATTTTTCGTCTTGTCCTACTCTTACCCTATGGCAAGAGAATTACTGTTCTTAAATTTTCAGTTTCCAACCTATCCAATTTCTTAAAAATCAGATAATGTCAAAACTCTTCAAGAGCCTGCACTGTTTAATTCTCAAGGTCCTGTCTAACGAGCTAAAACCGCTCAACCAAGCCATTTGCAAGGCTTTTTTAAGTTGTTCTGTCTCGTTAGCGACTTGTTTATTTTACTACGATTTTAACTTGATTGCAAGTCTTTCGTTTTCTTTTTTAGAGCATTTTTTTAATTTATAACCATATTTGCTCTTTTTTTCTTCGTTTTATAGCTTTTTTCTTCTTTTTTCGACATTTTTGTTTTGCACTATAAAACAAACTATTATTATAATTGGCTCAAGCAATGGTTTAAATTTAAAAATATTCAAAAGTACTTGACAAGAAAAACCGTTTGTGGTAGAATATACGAAGTTGCCGCTGTGATGGAATTGGCAGACGTAGCGGACTCAAAATCCGCCGGTAGTGATACCGTGCCGGTTCGACTCCGGCCAGCGGCACCAAAAGTAAAACCCGTCGAAAATTCGACGGGTTTTTTGTTTTTTATTATAACTCTATTTCTAAGCCTACGGGGCAATGGTCGCTTCCGAAAACATCAGAATAAATTTTTGCTTCACATATTGCACTCTCTATTCTTTTCGATACTATAAAATAGTCAATACGCCACCCCGCATTATTTGCACGTGCATTAAATCGGTACGACCACCACGAATATGCACCCTCTAAGTCAGGATAAAGCACTCTGAATGAATCTGAAAATCCCGAATTTAAAAGTTCCGTCATTTTACCTCTTTCTTCATCAGAAAAACCAGGATTCTGATGATTAGATTTCGGATTTTTCAAATCTATTTCCTTATGAGCAACATTTAAGTCGCCGCAATATATTACAGGTTTCTTTTTATCAAGTTCTAAAAGATATTCACGCAAATCGTCTTCCCACTGCATACGATATTCAAGACGTTTAAGTTCAGGCTGCGCATTTGGTGTATACACATTTACAAGATAGAACTTTTCAAACTCTAAGGTTATTGCTCTGCCCTCGGTTGAATGCTCATCTTTTCCTATTCCATAAGTAACACTTATCGGCTCGTGTTTAGAAAAAACAGCAGTGCCGGAATATCCTTTTTTTATTGCACTATTCCAGTATTGATTATATCCTTCTGTAACAACTTCTGCCTGGTCAGGCTGCATTTTTGTTTCCTGAATACAAAAGGCATCTGCCTGCTCGTCATTAAAAAAATCCATAAACCCTTTTGTAAGACAGGCTCTAAGACCGTTAACATTCCACGAAATAAACTTAAATCTTTCCATTGGTCATTCTCCTTTATCTATCTTAAAACCTCGCCAGAACATATTTTGTTTCCTTTTAAATATTCAGATACCGCCATACGTTTTTTGCCGTCAAACTGCACCTCGGTTATTTTAACTGCGCCGTCTGAACACTTAACCAATATGCCATCAGAAAGCACATCTAAAATTGTGCCGCAAACTTCACTTCCTATATAATTAACAATTTCTGAACGAAAAACACGCATTCTGTTATCCATATAAAGAGTATGTGCTGCAGGATACGGATTCATTGCTCGTATAAGATTAAAAACCTCTGATGCAGTTTTTGAAAAATCAATTTTCGAGGTTTCTTTGCTAAGCATAGGCGCATAGCAAGAAAGCGCATTGTCTTGCGGGGTCGGCTCAATCGTACCGTTTTCAATTTTCTCAAGAGTTTCTAAAAGCACCTTGCCACCAACTGACGCTAACTTGTCGTGCAGAGTTTCGCCCGTTTCTTCTTCGGTAATTTCAACCTCTGCTTTTAAGAGCATATCTCCGGTGTCTAAGCCTTTGTCCATCTGCATTGTTGTTACGCCTGTTACCTTTTCTCCATGTGCTATGCTCCATTGGATAGGTGCAGCTCCACGATATTTAGGTAACAGCGATGCGTGAACATTTATGCATCCGTATTTAGGTAGATTCAAAATCTTTTCAGGCAAAATCTGACCATATGCCGCAACAATAAAAGCATCGGCATTTGTATCAGACAGTTTTTCGAAAGCCTCATCAGTCTTAACCGACAGAGGCTGATATACTTCTATATTCTGACTTTGAGCATATTCCTTAACAGGCGGAGGCGCCATTTTGTGTCCTCTGCCCTTTGGCTTATCAGGCTGAGTTACTGCAAGTACAACCTCGTGACCTGCCTCAACTAATGCTTTAAACGACTCAACTGCAAAGTCAGGTGTCCCCATAAATACAAGCTTCATTATACATCGCTCCTATTTTTGTTCGCTTACATCAACATATTCAATAACCTTATCTGTGTATACAGTTCCGTCTAAATGGTCAATCTCGTGACAGCAGGCAATTGCAAGCAGGTCTTCTGCCGGCATTTCAAACTCTTCGCCTTTTCTGTTTTTAGCACGGACTATAACCTTTTCAGGACGGTTTACTGTTCCACGTCTGCCCGGGACAGACAAGCAACCCTCTACATTAACCTGCTCACCTTTTCTGTATACTATAACAGGATTTATCATTTCGATTAACCCTTCACCAATATCTATTACTACCACTCTTTTTAAAATGCCAACCTGAGGTGCCGCCAAACCTACGCCCTCTGCTGCATACATAGTTTCGGCCATATCGTCAAGCAAGGTAATTATGCGGTTGTCAATTTCTGTTACCTCACGTGATTTTTTTCTTAATGTTTCGCCATCTGCTTCAAGTGTTAATATTTTCCTTAGTGCCAAATCACTCGCTCCTTTACATCATGCTATTAGGATTTTGTTCTATTAAAACGCTTATCCATTTGCTTTCTTTTCGTTTATCGTGGCTTTGCGCCATCTGTCTTAAAATTGAACGGATTTCTTTATCGGCTTTACATTTAATCAAAATCCTCCATCTGTATTTATTATTAATTTTAGACAATGAGCAGGGTCCCGGTCCAAGAACCTCTGCGCTGATTTTGTGATTTAAAAACTCCATTTTTAAGGTGTTCGATATTCTTGCTGCATATGCAGACAATGCCTGCTCGTTATTCCCCATTAAAACCATTGATATAATATCGCAATACGGAGGATAATTGAGAGAATGCCTGAGCATTATTTCTTCATTATAAAAAGCCTTATAATCCTGCTCTTTTGCCTGCAAAAGTACATTGCTGTCGGGCTGATAGGTCTGAATAATTGCTCTGCCGGTTTTGTTTCCTCTGCCGGCACGACCACACACCTGTGTTACTAAATCAAAGGTGCGTTCACCCGCTCTATAATCATCTAAGTTAAGCGACATATCTGCAGCTAAAACTCCGACTAAGGTAACATCAGGAAAATCAAGTCCCTTAGCCACCATTTGCGTACCGATTAATATATCTATTTTTTCGTTTGCAAATTTATCTAATATCTGCTGATGCGACGATTTACCGCCAGTTGTGTCTACATCCATACGGATAACTGAAGCATCAGGGAAAAGCTCTTTAACCTCTTCTTCCACCCTCTGAGTTCCCGTACCAAAATGCTTGATATATTTACTGCCACACTCAGGACAGGTGTCGTAGTTTTTAACTGTATATCCGCAGTAGTGGCAGGTAAGATAATTTTTGTTTTTATGATAGGTCATAGAAACATTACAATGCTCACATTTTACCACATATCCACAGTTTCGGCAAGATACAAAGGTAGAAAATCCACGACGATTTAAAAATAGTATGCTCTGCTCGCCATTTTTTAAATTTTTCTCTATTTCTTCTTT
>JAFQAG010000159.1 GCA_017416985.1 Clostridia bacterium | reverse complement strand
CAGCACACATATTTAATAAATAAAATCCAGAAAAATTACGAAATATATAATATAAAACAAGAACTTTTGCGTGAAGACGGCGAGCTTTTATATGCAGAAGGATTGTTTGAAGCGGCAGTAGACAGCTATAAGGATTTATCAAAATCATTAATGGATTTCGCAGAATAAAGGGTGCAAGAGTATTTGGGTCGAAATAAACGATTATAAATAAAAATTTATTAAATAAGTTTATCAATAAAAGGGGAGAGAATTATATGGCAAATTTTATTAATGTTGATAAAGAGTTTAATGTAATTGGTTTAGGTGAGGTAATGTTAAGATTATCGCCCGTTGGCAAAGAGCGTATTTCGCAAAGTGAAACCTTTGAAAAAAAGGCGGGCGGCTCAGAACTTAATGTGGTTGCAGGCATATCGCAGCTTGGCTTGCGCACGGGCATTATAACAAAGCTTCCGGATAATGAAATAGGTAAATTTATTAAAAATAAAATCCGCTATAGCGGAATAAGCGACGATTATATTGTTTATGACAGCTCTAAAAGCAAAAGGCTGGGTGTTTATTATTACGAAAGCGGAGCATATCCCAGAGTTCCGACTGTTGTTTACGACAGAGCAAATTCGTCATTTGTTAACTTTAATGCATCTGAGCTTGATGAAAAAGTATATGAAAAAACAAAAGTTTTTCATATCAGCGGAATAACATTGGCGCTGTCTGAGCACATTCGAAATGAAGCGGTTGAGATGATAAAACGATTTAAAAAAGCAGGGGCTTTAATATCTTTTGACGTAAACTATCGTGCAACCTTGTGGGATGAAGATACAGCACGTACAACTATAACAAGCATTTTGCCATATGTAGATATTTTATTTATATCTGAAGAAACTTTAAGAAGAATGTTTAAAAAAACAGGAACGCTTAAAGAAATCCACGCAGGATTCGGTGAGGAATATCCTAATTTGCAGGTGATTTTCAGCACAATGCGAGAGGCAACATCGCCAACTCGTCATACCTTTACATCACTTGCTTATGACTGTAAAGATAAAAGCTTTTCAAGCGAAGAAGCATATCGTGATATCGAGGTGGTAGACAGAATAGGTAGTGGAGACGCTTATGTTGCGGGCGCATTATTTGGACTTTTAAAGTTTGGTAAAAATGATGATGCAGTTCGATTCGGAAATGCAATGGCGGCACTTAAAAATACTATTCCCGGTGATATGACTGCGTGTGATTATAACGATATCGTGCGTGTTATTGATGCACACACAAAGGGTCAGGCAAGTGAAATGGTACGATAAAGAAAGGATTCAGATGAACGCAGAGAGTTTTATTTTAGATAACTGGAGTGAAAAGGAATACAGCCGATTGGTTAAGTATTTACGCAAAGAGGCAGAGGATGAATATCGTCAGTTCAGCGAAAAACTTATTCCTGACTGCAAAAACATACTGGGCGTAAGAATGCCAAAGCTGCGTGCTTTAGCAAAGTATATTTCAAAAGGCAACTGGCGTGAATATATTAAAATCTGTAAAAATAATACCTTTGAAGAAATTGTGTTAAAAGGCGCAGTTATAAGTCTTGTGCAGGTCAATTTTGAGGAATTTTTAAAATTGGTTAAAGAATATGTTCCACTTGTAGACAACTGGGCTATTTGCGACTATTTCTGCAGCGGTTTAAAACAGATTAAAAAATATAAAAAAGAGTTTTTGCCAGAAATCATCGGCTTTTTAGAATCAGAAAATCCGTGGATAAAAAGAGTAGGCTTAGTCCTTTTAAAAGTCGGATATGTCGATGAAGAATACGCAAGCGAAGTGTTAACTTTAGCTGAAAAAACTATCTGCGAGAATTATTATGTGCAAATGGCGCACGCCTGGCTTGTTGCAGAATGTTATACAAAATTTCCGCAAATCACCCATTCGTATCTTGAAAAATGTAAATTAAATGGTGAAATTTTAAACAAGGCAGTGCAAAAAATAAGAGATTCATACAGGGTAAATAATGAGCGGAAAGAAAAAGTTGTTACATTTAGAAGAAAAAATTAATATTCCTCTTTTCTTTCTTAAAATTATATGATATACTGAATATGAATAGAGGTGTTTAGGTGCAGGGTATTTTAGTTGTAAATAAGTCAAAGGGAATGACATCGCACGATGTTGTTGCACGTGTGCGAAGAATTTTTAAAACCCGTCAGGTAGGGCATACTGGTACGTTAGACCCCGATGCAGAGGGTGTTCTTCCTGTCTTAATTGGCAGAGCAACAAAGCTTTCGGATATTTTAACATCTGAAGAAAAATCATATATTGCACGTGTAAAGCTTGGCGTAGTAACCGACACCTACGACATTTCCGGAACGATTTCAGAAGAAAATGAGGTAAATGTTACCGAAGACGATATTAAAAAAGCGGCAGAAGAATTTTTGGGGGTACAAATGCAGATTCCGCCTATGTATTCTGCAATTAAAATAGACGGTAAAAAGCTCTATCAGCTTGCAAGAGAGGGTATAGAAATCAAACGCCCTGCAAGAGAGATAGAAATAAGCAAAATTTCGTGTTTTGATTTTGATATAAAAAACAACAGCTTTTCTTTAGAGGTCTGTTGCTCAAAGGGTACATATATTCGTTCGTTGTGTCACGATTTAGGTAAAAAACTCGGTTGTGGAGCAGTTATGGCAGAGCTTTTAAGAACCAAAAGCGGAGCCTTTACAATCGATAAGGCACATTCTCTTGAAGAAATTTCAGAAAGTTTTGAAAAAGGCGAGGCTGAAAAACTTTTAATTTCTATTGATTCGGCACTTGGCTCATATCCTAAGGTTTTAGTATCTGAAGAAAATGCAAAAAAAATCAGAAATGGCTTGCGATTAAGAACAAATCAATTGGGTATTGGCGGAGCAAAAGAAAAAGATTTTTTTAGATTCTATGATTCGCAAGGATTGTTGTGCTTATCATCCGTTATTCGTGATGATGCAGGCGCTTTGGTACTAAAGCTTGAAAAAACTTTTTTTAATTGTTAGCAAAAACCATATCATAAATAATTTTAATAGGGAGGTAGAACGAAATGAACACTGTTTGGCATGATTATTCTAAGGTAGACACTCAAAAAGGTACAGCAGTGGCAATCGGAAACTTTGACGGACTGCATTTAGGTCATCGCAAGCTTATGGATATGCTTGCAAAGGTAGCTAAAGAAAATGACCTGCCATCCGTAATTTACACTTTTGAAAAGCATCCGATTAATGTGATTAAGGGTGAGCACACCTTGCCGCTTATCGCAGACAACAAGTATAAGCAGGAATTGCTTGCAGACTGCAAGGCAGATACTTTGTTCTTTGAAGATTTCGATTCGGTTAAGGATTTATCTCCGCAAGATTTTGTACGTGATATTTTGGTTGGAAAACTCAATATGAAAATTGCAGTAGTTGGTCGTCATAATCACTACGGTAAGGATTCAGCCGGTGACGTAAAGTTGCTCAGAGAACTTGGGCAGGAATATGGCTTTGCAGTTTATATGATTGAGCCTCTTTATTTTGGCGATTTTGTATGCTCAAGCTCAAAGGTTAGAGAGCTTATAGCTGAGGGCGAAATAGAAAAGGCAAACGAGCTTTTAGGTCATCCTTTTAAAATTTCAAATGTAGTTGTTAAAGACAAGATGTTAGGAAGAACTCTCGGTTTTCCGACAGCAAATATGATACCTGATAAAGCATTGTTGCTTCCTAAGGTTGGCGTGTATGGAACGAACACATTAGCTGGTGGCAAACGTTATCCGTCTATAACCAATGTCGGTGCGGCTCTTACTGTATCAGACGGTGAGCCTGTACGCATAGAAACCTATATTATCGGTTTTGAGGGCGATTTATATGGTCAGACCTTAGAGGTAGAATTTTTAACTAAAATACGTGATACAGAGCATTTTGATGGTTTGGATTCTTTAAAATCGCAGCTTGAAAAAGATGTAGAAACACGTTTAGAAGACAAATAATAATTAATTCATGTAACAACACGCCCGGGGCAGCGTGAGCAGCTTCGGGCGTTTGCTTATAATGAAACAAAAGTGGAGTGAGAAATATGATAAATGTAAAGCTGATTCAACACACAGGCGAGCCTGAAAAGGTTATTTCGGCTGCAGCTAAACTCTGTTATTCAAGTGCAGGTGTAGACGATATATTAGATGGTCTTGATAAAGATGCAACAGAGCGCATTTTAACGCTTTTAACTGACTTAGGTCACGAAAGTCCTATAGAGCATTCGTCATTTACGTTTGCGATTGAGGGTGTAAGCCGT
>JAFQAG010000158.1 GCA_017416985.1 Clostridia bacterium | reverse complement strand
GAGATATCCACACGAATGCCGACACGGTCAGATGAGTGGTCGTCAATATCTGAAAGTCCTTCGATTCGCTTGTCTTTAACAAGCTCAGCGATAGACTCAACCAGCATTTTTTTGTTAACCTGATATGGCAATTCTGTAATGATAATCGAAGATGTGCCGTCACTATGCTCTTCAATTTCGGTTTTTGCTCTTATGATAATTTTGCCTCGACCTGTTTCGTAGGCACTTCTGATGCCTTTTTTGCCCATAATTGATGCTCTGGTTGGAAAGTCAGGACCTTTAATATATTCCATCATTTCGTCTAAGGTAATCATCGGATTATCTATTTTAGCAATTACACCATCTAAAACCTCGGTCAAGTTGTGAGGCGGTATGTTTGTTGCCATACCAACGGCAATACCAGAGCTTCCGTTAACCAAAAGTGTAGGGATTCTGGTCGGAAGTACAGTCGGCTCTACTCTCTTTTCATCGAAGTTAGGTGAAAAGTCAACTGTATCTTTATCAATATTTTCAAGCATAGCATTTGCCAGCTTGCTCATTCTTGCCTCGGTATAACGGTATGCAGCCGGTGGGTCGCCATCGACACTACCGAAGTTACCATGACCGTCAATTAACATATAGCGCATTGAAAAATCCTGCGCTAAGCGAACCATAGCATCATAAACAGATGCGTCACCATGCGGATGATATCTACCGATAACATTACCGACGGTTGTCGCCGATTTAAAGAACGGCTTGTCGTGGGTTAAGTGTTCCTCGTACATGGAGTATAAAATACGTCTGTGAACAGGCTTTAAACCGTCACGTACATCAGGCAGCGCACGACTTACGATAACACTCATCGCATAGTCGATAAACGCCTCTCGCATACGCTTTTCGATATCTATATCAACTATTTTCTGTGTTTCTAAATATTCTTCAAAATGAGAATCCTCATATTTTTTATTTTTAGCCATTTAAATCACCCGCCTTTACCTATACGTCAAGATTGGTTACATACTGCGCGTTTTCTTCTATGAATATTCTTCTCGGCTCGACCTCGTCACCCATTAATATAGTAAAGATTTCGTCTGCCTTTTGCGCATCATCTAATGTAACCTTTAAAAGAATTCTGTTTTTCGGGTCCATAGTTGTTTCCCAAAGCTCTTCAGGATTCATTTCACCAAGACCTTTGTAACGGCTTATATCGACCTTAGCATTTGGGTCGCCGCCTTTTAATTCTTCACTTATTAAGTCACGCTCTTCATCACTGAATGCAACCTGTGTTTTCTTACCTCTTGTCAGCTTATAAAGCGGCGGTTTTGCAAGATATACGTGGCCCGTTTCTACAAGCGGACGCATAAAGCGGAAGAAGAATGTTAACAGAAGTGTCTGGATATGTGCACCATCGACGTCGGCATCGGCCATAATTACGATTTTGTCATAGCGCAGTTTTTCTAAATTAAATTCATCGGCAATACCTGTTCCTAATGCCTGAATTACCGGTGTTAATTTATCATTTCCGTAAACTTTGTCTGCTCTGGCTTTTTCAACGTTTAACATTTTACCCCAAAGTGGCAAAATAGCCTGATATTTACTGTCACGTCCGTTTTTAGCCGAGCCGCCCGCAGAATCTCCCTCGACGATATATATTTCTGTCTTGGTCGGGTCTTTTACGATACAGTCTGTGAGCTTACCCGGAAGTGTGCTTGATCCAAGCGGTGTTTTTCTGTTTGCTTCTCTTGCCTTTCTTGCAGCAATTCTTGCACGTGATGCCATAAGGGCTTTTTCTAAAATAGCTCTTGCCACAGTCGGATTTTCTTCCATATAATCTGCAAGCTTTTCTTTAATCATACTTTCAACAAAGCTACGCATTACAGAGTTACCGAGCTTTGTTTTTGTCTGACCCTCGAACTGAGGTTCTTCTAACTTTACTGAGATTACTGCGATAAGACCTTCTCTTATATCTTCGCCCTCAAGCTCTTCGTTATCTTTTAAAATCTTAAACTTTTTGCCATAGTCAACAAACACCTTTTTAAGTGCGGCTTTAAAACCTGTTACGTGCATACCGCCCTCGGTTGTTGCTATATTGTTTGCAAACGACTCAGTTTTTTCGTCATAGCCGGTATACCATTGAAGAGCAACCTCTGCCATGCTTCCCTCACGTTCGCCTTTTACATATATAACCTCTTCGTTTACAACCTCTAAAGAGTCTTTTCTTGCTTTTTTCTCGTTAAACAGATATGATACAAAGTTTTTAATACCGCCCTCGTAGTGCAGTATCTCTTCTTTTTTCTCTTCTCTGTTATCTTTAAATATAATTTTAAGGCCACCGTTTAAGAATGCCTGCTCTCTTAAGCGTTTTAAAAGAATATTGTAATCATAAACAGTTTCTTCAAAAATTTCGCCATCTGCCCAGAAGGTAATTTCTGTTCCGGTTACATCGGTATCACCTATTGTATGAACCTCACCATCCGGCACACCGCGCTTATAGCTCTGATACCAGATTTTTTCGCCGTCGTGCACCTTAACCTCTAAATGAGTAGAAAGCGCATTAACAACAGACGCACCAACGCCGTGCAGACCACCGGATACCTTGTATCCGCCGCCGCCGAACTTACCGCCTGCATGCAAAACAGTAAATACAACGTCGATTGTAGATATTCCCATTTTCGGATGAATACCATGCGGAATACCACGACCGTTATCCTTAACTGTTACAGAGTCATCCTCATTAAGAGTAACCTCGATTTGTGTACAATAGCCGGCTAGTGCCTCGTCTATTGCGTTGTCTACAATTTCGTAAACCAAGTGATGAAGACCCTGCGAAGATGTAGAGCCTATGTACATACCCGGTCTTTTACGTACGGCCTCTAAACCCTCTAAGACTTGAATTTGCGTTTCGTCATACGTATTTTTTACCATTTCATCCATGCTTTTGCCTCCTGTTGCGTTAGCATAAAAAATAATGTATTTTTGTTTAATTCGTTCAAAATTACCTCTGTATTTTATTATAGCACATTTTTATTAAAAAAGCAATATTTTTTACTTTTTAAATTTTAGAGTATATTTTGCCCCTTAAAATTAAAAAGGAAATAAATGGAATTAAAAATCCCAACTCTTTTTTTCATCATTTTTTCTGTAGACTGTCGGAGAACATCCGACAGATGATTTAAAAAACCTGCTAAAGGAATAAATATCAGAAAAATTAAGCTTTTCTGCCAGTGAATGTATGGAAATTGACGTTGTTTTTAAGATATTTTTAGCATAATTAAGCCTTAACCCTTTATAATATGTCATAATATTCTGCTTATAAACAGATTTGAACTTGCGCAGCAAGGTATATTTATTAAAATAAAACTGTCCAGAGAGTGAATCTAAAGTTATTACAGATAAAAAGTTATTATCTATATAATTTTTTACAGATATTAAAGCATCGTTTTCTGAAACATTTTTATTAGTAGTTCCTTTATCAAACTGCCTTAATATTTCATCAAGCAGTTCTAAAGCTTTTTGCTTATATAAAAGCTCGTAGTTATAAGGTTTTTTTAAGTAAATTTCGATAATATCAAAAAATATGTTTCTGAATTTTTCAATATTATAAGGAACAAAAACAAACGGAATGTCTGTAAATTCAAAAACATCGTAACATATTAAAGACTTTTCATAGGCATCCATTTTTTCTCGGGTTTTAAATGATACAAACCTATCTTCACTTTTTTCGTCATAACAAACATCAAAATGAAAATGCGGCTGAATAAAATCTGCGCTATCTACACTTTCAAATTTATGAGGTATGCCGGGGCGCAAAAACACTACATCGTTCTTTTTGCAAAAATATTCTTTGCCGTCTATTGTGAGCTTACATCTGCCACCGCTTACAAATATCATTTCGTAATCAAAAATTATTCTTTCGTTTATTTCAAATGGCGCTGCAATGGTTGAATACATCGCAAGCCTTATAAAAGGAGAAAACATATTTTTATTCACACTAGCACCACCTTACACCAAGTCAATAAATGACAAATTTTTCAGCATTAAAAGTCATTTTGTTTTTTATTTAAAAACACTATAATTATAGCATAAACACACAATAAAATCAAGGAGCTGATATAAAATGTTAGAATTATCAAAATTAAGTCATTTTGAATCAAGGTCAATTTCTGCTGAAAATTTCAAAGGCGAAAAAGGCAAAGGTGGTATGGCAGAAGAAGGAACCGGAAAGCAGTTTGCAGAGGGGTTGGGCAAAGGATGGAAAATATCTCCCTCGGTAATAATAAAATCAGGCGAAGTATTCGAGGTTGCCGACATAGACGGTCCGGGTATAATAAAACATATATGGATGACCGACACCTGCCCAATGAACAGAATGCTTATAATAAGAATGTACTGGGACGGAAGCGATACTCCGTCTGTCGAAGCTCCTTTGGGCGACTTTTTTGCCTGCGCCGAGCATCAGACATATTCACAGCTTACCTCAATCCCTGTTTGTGTTAATCCCAAAAGAGCCTTTAACTGCTACTGGAACATGCCGTTTTACAAAAAATGCAGAATAACCATAGAGAATTTGTATGTTAAAGAGGTTACCTTATTCTATCAGGTTGATTATTTAATAGGCGAATTGCCGCAGGGGCACGGATATTTTCACGCACAATTCAGAAGAACAAATCCGCTTAAATATAAAGAAAACTACACCATTTTAGACAACGTGTGCGGAAATGGTCAGTACGTAGGCACATATATGTTCTGGGGTGTAAACAATAATAAATGGTGGGGCGAAGGCGAAATTAAATTCTATTTAGACGGAGATAAAGAATATCCTACCATTTGCGGAACAGGAACAGAAGATTATTTCTGTGGGTCGTGGAATTTTGATGTAGGTGGAAAATATCAGGAATTTTGTACTCCATATGCAGGACTGGCAAAAATAATCAGACCGGATGGCTTGTATAACTCTCAGCAGCGCTTTTCTCTTTACAGATGGCACATTAATGACCCGATTTACTTTAAAAATGATATAAAAGTCACCATCCAAGCGCTAGGCTGGCGAAATATTTCAAAATATCTTCCTCTTCAGGACGACATTTCTTCCGTTGCATTCTGGTATCAGGACAGTATATGCAAAACTTTTCCTACGCTGCCCGAAAAAGACAAACTTGAAATAATATAAAAAATGTTGTAAAATTTTATAGAGGTGAATTTTATGAGTAAATATTCTATGGGAATTGATTTCGGCACATTATCAGCACGGGCAATCATTGTAGATATCGAAACAAAGGAAGAAATCATGACCTCGGTTTGCGAATATAAGCACGGCGTGATAACCGAAAAATTTGTAAATGGCAAGAGTTTACCTGCGGATTATGCTCTGCAGCATCCTAAGGATTATCTCGATGCTTTATATTCAGTTATTAAAGATACTATAAAAGAATCAGGTATCAGTGCCGCTGATATAATAGGTGTAGGCATTGACTTTACCGCATCGACCATACTACCTGTAACAAAAGACGGAACACCTCTTTGTTCTCTTGAGGAGTTTAAAAACGACCCTCACGCCTACGTAAAGTTGTGGAAGCATCACGCCGCTCAAAAAGAGGCAAACTATATAAATGCCTTAGCCGAAAAAACAAACGCCAAATGGCTTAAAAGATACGGCGGAACGATATCAAGCGAATGGTTTTTTCCGAAGGTTTTGCAAATTTTAAAAGAAGACGAGAACTTATATAACAATACCTCAAGGTTCATCGAGGCAGGCGACTGGATAGTATGGATGCTTACAGGAAACGAAACGCACAGCAGCTGTATGGCAGGCTTCAAGGCTATCTGGAGCGAGCAGGACGGATATCCTGATAATGACTTTTTAAAAGCATTAGATGCACGACTTGAAAATATAATAGGAGATAAAATTTCTGATAATATAACCAAGCTGTCAGAAATCGCAGGATATATAACCAAAGAGGCAGAAGCCCTAACAGGACTAAAGGCAGGAACACCGGTTATGCCGGCATTAATAGATGCACACGCAGCACTCCCTGCTTTAGGTATAGCACAGTCAGGCGAGCTTTTAATGATAATAGGAACATCGACCTGTCACATACTTTTAGGCGATAAAGAGGGCGAAATTTCCGGAATTTCTGGTTGTGTAAAAGACGGCATTTTCGAAAATCTGTACGCATACGAAGCAGGTCAGTCATGCGTAGGCGACAGCTTTGACTGGTTTGTTAAAAACTGCGTTCCAAAATCATATTTTGATGAAGCTGAGGCTAAGAACATTAACATACATCAGCTTTTAAGAAGTAAGGCAAAGGAGCTGCCTTGTGGCGCTAATGGTTTAATCGCTCTTGATTGGTGGAACGGAAATCGCACACCATATGTAAACGGCAATTTAACAGGAGTGCTCGTTGGACTTAATATCCACACCACCCCTGAAGAAATTTACAGAGCATTAATTGAATCGACCGCATACGGAACAAAGAGAATTATTGAAATCTATGAAGAAAACGGTATAGAAATAAAAAGTATTTATGCAGCAGGCGGTATTGCAGAAAAGGATGAACTGCTTATGCAGATTTATGCTGATGTTACAGGCAGAGAAATTCGTCTTTCAGGAACAAGTCAGGCTTGCGCATACGGAAGTGCCGTTTTAGGAGCAGTTAACGAAAACGGATATAAATCATTTAGCGAGGCCTCACAAAAAATGAAAAAAATTAAAGATGTAACCTATAAACCCAACAAAGAAAATACAGATAAATATAATGCTTTATTCAAAAAATATAAACGCATTTCAGAGTTTTTTGCAGACAGCAAAATTATGGAGGAATTAAAAGAGGTATAATAACAAAAAAGACATCCGGCGGATGTCTTTTTTGTTTGGTGAGGACAAGTGGACTTGAACCACCGACCCCTTGCATGTCAAGCAAGTACTCTAACCAACTGAGCTATGCCCTCATAAATCTTAATACGCACAAAAATTGTAAAATTAATGTGCAGATTAGCGGTTTAAAATTATTCTACCAGGAGTAAAAATGCTTGCTTGCAAGGGCATTTTTACGTCGCCGTCAATTGGCATATGCGGGCAGAATGACCGCAGAAATACTTTAATCTTTTAAGAATTTTATAACATCAAATTCTGTATGTGCCAATTATAGCATAACATAATTTACTTGTCAACTTTCGTGCTTCGATTCCCCTGTAAATAATAAAAAACAAGCAACACCTTCGGTGTTACTTAAACAGGGTTCCCGCAAAAGCCTTGCTTTTGTGGGAAAAGGAGGAGCAGCGAAGTAAGCGACTGATTTTTTGCATAAAAAATCGGAGCAAGCATAGCTTACTCCGACGTGGTGACCCATAGGGGAATCGAACCCCTGTTACCGCCGTGAAAGGGCGGTGTCTTAGACCGCTTGACCAATGGGCCATATTGTCGGAAACGGCTTCCGCAAAGCGGTGGTAGCGGCAGATGGACTTGAACCATCGACCTATCGGGTATGAACCGATTGCTCTAGCCAGCTGAGCCATGCCGCCATATCCCGTAAACCGACGAAGTATATTTTACTATAAATACGCTCGCTTGTCAAGCATTTTTTTAAAAAATTTTCGTCGATTCTTTAATATCTTGCTCAAATAAAATAAATTTATGCAAAAACGCCTTAAAAACCGCGTAAAACAGCCATATTTTAACTCATCTTATCATAAAATAATATATAATCGCTTAAGGTCGGTGTTTTGTTTATGTATGAATTTATAAAAGAAAATTTAAACCGTATTTTATTGCTTTTACTTGCAAGTCTTTTCTTAATTTTGTGGGGACGCTTTATTATTCGAGAAATCAATTTAAACAATCACACCAAAGAGCTTTTTACGCTAAAAGCACGAACCAACTGTGCCGAAAGTTTTGGCTGGATAGTAGACCCCGGAAGCGAAATGTACGAAACTGTAAATCTTCCCGAAGAATTTGACAATGTTTTGATTGAATACAACAAGCTGCAAAAAATGTGCGGATTTGACCTGAATAAATATTGCGGTAAAACCATCAAAAAATATACCTATATAGCAACTAATTTTCCATATAAAATATCTGAAACTGTATATATAAATCTGCTGATTTATGAAGATAAGCTAATCGGCGGTGATTGCATGACTCAATCCATTCACGGATTTATGCTTCCTTTAGATCGCCGTTTTGCACCTTAATGATTATAAAAAATTTATCTTAAAGTGATATAAAAGGCTTGACAAACGTCACTAACAAGTGTATAATATTAAGACGTCAGATAATTTAGGGGTATGATGTAATG
>JAFQAG010000157.1 GCA_017416985.1 Clostridia bacterium | reverse complement strand
CCAATGAAAGCACCGTACGCAAAGAATTTATATTTTCTTTTGCTTTTGTTAAATGAACAGAAAAAGTAATCGCAAATGTCAGCTTAACAAGCTCTGATGGCTGTATTCCGATTCCAGCTACACGAATCCAGCTATTTGCACCTGTTTCTTCTTTACCCTCACCGAAGATAAGTACAAAAATTAAAATTCCAACACTGCCTATAAAAATATATTTTGTTATCTCCGAATAGCTTTCATAATCTAACCAGGCTAAAAAAAACATAAGGCAAATACCCAAAAATGCTGCCGCAGATTGCACTATCATCTGTCTTGTTCCTGCGTCTAAGCTACGAGTTGCAGAAAACACGGCAACAAAACCGCATACAGAAAGTAAAACTGCGGTAATTAATAATACATAATCAAGTTTTTGAAAATAAGTTTTTAAAGCACGTTTATTCAACATAACTTTCCTTTCTTTTCGATATGTATATACACTATTTATACTATTATACCAGTTATTTTACGTTTGGTAAAGAAAAAAAACAAAATTCATAAAAAAATATAGACTTTTTATGATTTTAACTGTATAATTAATAATAGATAAAAAATAACGGTTTTCATTAATTTTTAAAGAGGTGTTTTAAATGCCGCACACAGCAGGACAACTGCCAAAGGCTTGGGAAGAACTTGTAGATACTCTTGCCTATATGCCAGCAATTGTAAAAACGATAGAAAAAATTCACGACTCAAGCTGGTCGCCGACAATAAACCGCCACGACCACTATGAAATGGCATATATAAAAAAAGGCAGCGCAATTTATCAGGTTGAGGGTGTAGATGTTAATATGACACCAAACTCAATAATCATAATAAAGCCTGAGCGCGCTCACAAATTTATAGTTAAATCAGAAAGCTGCGAGTTTATTGTTTTAAGCTTTAAATTCAAGCCGCAAAAAGACGACCTGTCAAGCCACGTTTCGTTAAATGATTTTATTGAATATATCGAAGATGATGCAACCGGCGATTTTATCCAGCTAAAATTAAACAAGAAAAATGATATTGTTCATGTTATGAACCGAATTTTACGTGAACGAATGAAATATCAAGTCTGGGGCGATTTTTTAAGCTGTCTTTTAATTATGGAGCTTTTTGTGCTGTTATCACGCACATTAAAGCAAGAGTGGGAGCAAAGTGCAAAAAACCGCAATTTAAAGCTGCACGAGTTGTTAAATATATCAAAGGAATATATTGATAATAACTACGCAAAAGAACTTACACTTTCGCAGGTTGCAAAATACATTTATTTATCTGACAGTTACTTTGCGCATAGCTTTAAAGATAAATTCGGCATAAGCCCCAAAAGCTATCTTTTAAGAGTGCGAATTGAGGCTGCAAAAGAGCTTTTAGAAAATACAGACTCTAAAATAGCAGACGTAGCTTTATCGGTCGGCTTTTCAAGTCAACAAAGATTTAACGATATTTTCAGAAAAAATACCGGTATGACACCACTCAAATACAGACAAAAAAGTAAGTTGGAACGGGTAAATAAAACAGAATAAGGATAAAAGAGACTGCAAAAAATTTTTACAGTCTCTTTTTTTATTCTTTTCTTGCGTTCCAAAGCTTTTTTACATCCTCTTTTTACATAAATAATAAAAAACTGCTTATACTACCTTTGAAAATACAAGGAGGTAATTAAGTATGTTAGTTGCATTTGTAAGAACAATAATTTTATACATATTGGTTGTTGCTGCGCTAAGGCTTATGGGCAAGCGGCAAATTGGCCAATTACAGCCATCAGAGCTCGTCATTACAATGATGATATCAGAGCTTGCATCCATTCCTCTTGAAAATACAGGTACACCGCTTATAAACGGTGTGCTTCCTATTTTAACTTTAATAATAGCAGAGGCAACCTTTTCATTTTTAACACTAAAAAGCAAAAAAATAAGAAAAATAATGTCAGGCTCGCCTACAATTTTAATATCAAAGGGTCAGGTTCTTGAAAAAGAAATGGAAAGACTTCGTTTTAACATAGACGACCTTATGGAAGAATTAAGAGCAAACGGATATTCAAATTTATTAGATGTAGAATATGCGATAATCGAAACCACAGGCATGCTAAGCATAATCCCCAAATCAAATAAAAGACCTGTAACACCGGCAGATTTAGATATAACTCCCGAATACGAGGGCTTGCCGTTTTTGCTTGTTGCAGACGGAATAATAAATCAAATGGCATTAAAAAGCGCGGGGCTTAACGTAGATTGGCTGAAAGAAAGGCTAAAAGAATTTGATATAACCGAAATACAGGATGTTTTTATTGCATCACTCGACACATCAGGAAATTTGTTTGTACAAAAAAAATATAAAAAAGATAAATAACGGCGGTGATACCTTGAAAATTTTTGCAGGTGCTATGGTTGCTCTTTTATTAATTATTGCAGGAACAAACATATATTCAGACAATATGAATCAGGCTTTAGATAATATGAAAATCCAGATTGACGAAATTATAAATTACGCTGACAAAGAAGAATGGCAAAACTGCAGCCAGACCTTTTATAAATTTACTACTCAGTGGCATAAAAATATGCGTTGGTTTTCTGCATTCATTCACGGAGATAAGCTTTCTTTAATAAACGAGGTTATAAGCGAGCTTGAAACCTTTATAGGCTACGAGAATACAGAACAAACGGTAGCCAGATCAAAGGTTTTAAAAAATCATTTTAAAAGCATATCTGAAAACGAACAGTTAAGCATAGAAAATTTATTTTAATCCGCTAACCCCAAAACCGTCTTTGGCATATAATAAAATATACCGGTCGCGGCCGTTTATATATAAAGGCAGGATGCGCAATTTCAATAAAAGTTGAGCATCCTGCCGATTGCAACTTTTTCTTTTTGGAGGATATTATGACAAATATCAACTGTACGAAAAACTGCGTATACCAAAAGGATGGAAAATGCAGTTATGATTACGTATTTTTTTGTACGACACCCATAAACAAAGACAACGACGGCTGCTTATATCAACTAACTGCCGAGCAGGCGCAAAAACTAAATATCAAAGCAATACAGTAAACATATTTTACTGTATTTTTTTAATTTGTATGGTAAAACTATCTTTATAAAAGCAAAGATGCCAAAGCATCTGTATTTCGCTCTATCTGCCCACGATATGAGCGACAAAGTTTATAATGTGGGCAGAAAGGCTTGATAAAAATGGCAAAAGCTGCAGATGAAAAAAAAGAAACAGACATAAAGCAAATGATAGATTCTTTAATTCAAAATGCCGAATCAGCTCTGGCAGAATATATGAATCTTTCGCAAGAGCAGGTAGATAACATAGTTCACCAGATGGCACTTAGCGGTATTGACCGCCATATGGATATTGCAAAAGCTGCAATAGAAGAAACCAAACGAGGAGTATTCGAGGACAAGGTTATTAAAAATCTTTTTGCGACTGAATATATATGGCACTCAATAAAATATCAAAAAACAGTTGGAGTTATTGACGAAAGTGAGCAAGAAGATTATGTTGATATCGCCGAACCCGTAGGCATAGTTGCAGGAGTCACTCCCGTTACCAACCCTACCTCGACCACTATGTTTAAATCATTAATCTGTGCTAAAACGCGTAATCCTATTATTTTTGCATTTCATCCGTCATCACAAAAATGCTCTGTTATGGCAGCAAAAATAATGTTAGATGCTGCGGT
>JAFQAG010000156.1 GCA_017416985.1 Clostridia bacterium | reverse complement strand
TGCAATATTTGCAAAAGCCTCGTAAAAATAAAAATCATAGCAGGTTAAAAAGCCATATCTTAAGCCGTCGATTTCTATTACATAAGGCTCTGAAAACTCAAATGTGTAATCAGAATCAAGAGCTAAGGTTTCGAGTTCAAGCGGTGGCAGATGCTTTTTAAAATATTTGCCGATAAGCTCTCCCTTTTGATTGTAAACATAGGTTGTATTTCTGAAATTGTTATTTATTGCATAAAGTGCATTAACAAAAACTAACGCATTACATCTTTTTGCCGTTTCGATGCATTTAGATAAAAGAACATCTATGTATTTTTTATGATAAAAAATCGTTTCTTCCAACGTAGATGTTGCACACGGAACATCGCTGTATTCAGGCAGAACAATTATATCAACTGAACTGTCACATTCATCTAACATTTTAATTTTATAATCAAAATATTCATCAGAATATGATACATCACGTGAATATGGCGGTTGAATAATACAAGCTTTCATTTTTGCATCTTCTCCTTTTGTAAATTTTTTGAATATACGCAGCCGCAATAATCTTGTCGGTACAGATTATAAATTTTTGATAAATCGCACGAGCGTTTATATCCCTCGCCTTTTTTAAAATCAGAACAAAGATATTTAATTCCTGCTTTATCAGAAAGCTCTGTACCTATTTCGTTAAGCCAGTCGGCATTTTTGTGCGGACTTATCGAAAGAGTGGTGGTAACATAGTCAAAGCCGTTAGCCTTAGCATATTCTACGGACTTTGAAATTCTGAGGCGATAGCATTTTTTGCATCTTGCACCGCCCTCAGCAAGATTTTCAAGCCCTTCTGTAATTTTAAAGAACTCGTTGTCGTTATACTCAGGTGCTATTATGCCGATATCTGATAAATTCATCTCATCTGTCAGCCTTTTTAACTCGTCAAGTCTGAAATAAAACTCGCTTTCAGGCGATATATTTGGATTGTAAAAAAACAATGTTATGTCAAAAACATCGCTTAAAACCTCGAGCACTGCACTTGAACAAGGAGCGCAACACGCATGTAAAAGCAAGGTCGGCTTTTTGCCTGTTGCTTTTAGTTTTTCGATTTCGGCATCCATAAGCCGTTTATAATTAACCTTCATAGCTTTTTATTCCTTTATCACGCAAATTTTTCCGTCTTTTAATCCCTCGGCAGTTTTTTGTAAAATCATATCAGCCACCTCGTCTGCCTGCTTTTTAGATATTTTTTCACCAGGCAAAAGCACAGGGATACACGGCGGAAATGCCGTAACCGTCGCCGCTGCGATGCGACCAACGCTGTCTTGGGGTAATATCCATTCGCGACCTACATTAAGTGCATATTTAGGCGAAAGCTCTGGTCTTCCCTCGTTAAACTCTGTAATTATTTTACTTGCTAAAGGCTCTTTTTTTATGCTTTTTATATGTGTAATTGCCGTGCTTAAAAGCTCAAAATCCTGCTCTGAGTTTCCCCAAGATGTCATAAGCAAAACATTCTTATTATCGCAAAGCTCGGCATAAATTCCGAACTCTTCTCTAAGTATTTTTTCTGCCTCATATCCTGTAATGCCGTTTTCTTCAAACGACAAAAGCAGCTTGAACGAATCCTTAGTCTGATATTTTGCAAACGGCTTTAAGTATTCTAAAAGTCTGTTGGTTAACTCTTCGCCTTGTTTTTCTGCCATATCCAGCGCCGCCTCGATATACACCAAAAGCATATATGACGGACTGGTTGTTTGAAATACGTTAACCGCCTTCTGCATTTTTTCTGCCATTTTTTCATCGTTAATGAGCAAAAGGGCAGTCTGATTTGGGCAGGGCAAGGATTTATGCAGGCTTACAACAGCTGCATCTACACCCATAGATATTGCACTTTCTGGCAACTTTTTACTAAACGGAAAATGCGCCCCGTGCGCCTCGTCAACTAAAAGAGGTATGCCTTTTGAGTGCGCAAGCTCTGCGATTTTGTCTACCTCGCTCATCATTCCGTAGTAGTTGGGGCTTGTTATAAAAATACCTTTAACTTCAGGATATTCTTCAAGCATTCTTTTAATTTTATCGGCAGTTATCCCTGACGGAACACCACGTTTTTCATCAATATTCTGCGATACATAAACAGGATTTAATCCGCACAAGACAAGCGCATTAACCGCACTTATGTGGCACGAGCGGTCAACAATAACGCTGTCGCCCTCTTTAAAAAAGGCATAAAACATCGAAAGTATGCCGCAGGTAGAGCCGTTCACTAAATAAAATGCCCTTTTTGCTCCATAAAGCTGAGCTGCTCTTTGCTCTGACAGCGCAATAGCCTCTTTAGGACTTGACAGACAATCCGTTCCGCTCACCTCGGTCACATCAAAAGACAAGAGTTCATTTTCAAACGGCGAGCCAGAAAATGCCGCTCCTCCCTTGTGACCAGGCATATGAAACGATGCTTTTTCAGTTTTTATGTGCTTTTTAAGACTGTCTAAAATTTCCATGACAGGCTCCTTTTATTCTATCGTAATTTTATCTAAAATACCGCTTAATTTAGCAATAAGCATACCGTAATTTGTAATTGGAACGTTCTGCTCTTTTGCCGCTCTTATGCGGTTTAGCATATATCTTCGGTTAAACATACAGCCGCCGCAATGAACAACCAGTGCATAAGGCGATAAATCCTCGGGGAAGTTACTTCCGCCAACTATGTCTATTTCGAGCTTTTCGCCTATCTTTTTGCGCAAAAGATTCGGAATTTTTATTCTTCCTATATCCCCATCGAGTGGATTGTGTGAGCACGCCTCGGCAATTAGCACACGGTCGTTTTCGGTTAATTTATCAATTTTTTCTGTGCCCTTTAAAAATGCGGATATATCACCTTTATATCTTGCTAAAAGTACAGAAAATGATGTTAGCTTTGACTCTTTTGGCTTGCGCTCATAAACAAACGGAAAAACCTGCGAGTCTGTAATTATAAGCTTTGGTGGCTCTTTTAGTTTTTTAAGTGCATCTTCTAATTTATCCGCCGTAACACTTGTTATTACTGCGCCGTGGTCTAAAAGGTCACGCGTGACCTGAACCTGTGGCAAAATAAGTCTACCCTTTGGCGCCTGAATATCTTGCGGCATAACTAAAAGCACACTTTCTCCCTCTGATACTAAATGACCTATAATTGACGGCAACTCAAAATCACGTGGGGCATTTTCGATAATTGCAGTTTTTACTTTATCTATTCCCACTCCTGTAAGTGCAGATGCCGCAACTAACGGCATTTTTAAGATTTTTGAAAGCTCTGCCGCCTTTTTTTCGGCATCATCTAATAAATCTGATTTATTTAATACTCCTACCGCTTTAATATTTCTTTCTAAAAATGTATCTGCCCATTTTTGCGCCGTAGTTATTTCGTCATCTGCCGCAACAACTAAAATAGCCATATCTGCTCTGTCTAGCACCTTTTTTGTACGCTCGGTGCGCAGCTCGCCAAGCTCTGTTTCGTCATCAAAGCCTGCCGTATCAATAAAAAGACAAGGACCTATGGGATAAAGCTCGGTCGGTCTTTTTACGGGGTCTGTTGTAGTACCGCCTACGCTTGATACAAGCGATACATCTTCGCCTAAAATTGCGTTTACAAGCGATGATTTTCCGCTGTTTGTTCGACCGAATACGGCAATAGTCATTCGCATTGACTGAGGGGTGTTAAGCATTGGGCAGACCTCCTTTTTTAGAATCTGAAATCTCGTTCTCCGCCTTCTATCTTATCAATATAGCTTTTGGCGGTTGCTTTTACCTTTTCATTAGGAATTTTTTCTAGTTCTTTTTCTATTAATTCAAGACCGATTTTTTTCGTTTCGTCTGATGCATAGTCAACCAGATATTCTTTTAAAGTAATAAGCGCATTCGGATGACAGCAGTTTAAAATCTGTCCGTTTTTGCAAAGTGTCATAAATCTGTCGCCGGTTCTGCCCTCACGATAGCAAGCTGTACAGAATGACGGTATATGTCCGTTTTCCATAAGCCAGCGCACAACCTCATCTAATGTTCTTTGGTCTGATACATCAAACTGCTCAGAATCGTGTGGACGTTCTTCTTCAGTATATCCGCCAACTGAGGTACGTGATGCACCGCTTATTTGCGAAATACCTTTGTTTAAAGCTCTGCCTCTTACCTCTTCTGATTCTCGTGTTGAAATAATCATACCTGTATATGGCACAGCTAAGCGGATGCAGGCAATAATTTTTTCAAACATTTCATCAGGGATTGAGTTGTCAAAAACATCGGGGTCGATATCATCTGCACGTTTTACTCTTGGAACGCTTATTGTATGCGGACCTACACCATGTACTGCCTCTAAATGCTCTGCGTGCATAATCAAGCCTGCAAACTCGTACTTATAAAGCTCTAAGCCGAACAGAACGCCAAGACCAACATCATCTATGCCGCCCTCCATTGCTCTGTCCATAGCCTCGGTATGATATGCATAGTTGTGCTTAGGACCCGTCGGATGCAGTCTTTCGTAGCTTTCTTTATGATATGTTTCCTGAAATAGTATGTATGTGCCTATTACTGCATCTTTAAGTTTTCTGTAATTTTCAACCGTTGTTGCCGCAATATTTACGTTAACACGGCGGATTGCACCATTTTTGTGATTAATCGAATAAATGGTTTTTATGCTTTCTAAAACATATTCAATCGGGTTATTTACAGGGTCTTCGCCCAGTTCGATAGCTAAGCGCTTGTGACCCATATCCTGAAGCGCAATAACCTCGGCACGAATTTCATCCTGCGTGAGTTTTTTGCGTGCAATGTGCGTATTTTTTAAGTGATATGGACAGTAAAGACATCCGTTTACGCAATAATTCGAAAGGTAGAGCGGTGCAAACATAACTATTCTGTTGCCGTAAAAGGCAAGCTTTATTTCTTCGGCAATTTTATAAATCTCTTCGACCTTTTCAGGAATATCGCACGCTAAAAGCACAGATGCCTCCCGATGAGTAAGTCCCTCGCAAGAAACCCCATGTTCTGTTTTTTTAGGACGTGCCTTTTCTAAAATTTTGTCAATCAGCTCTAAGTTATGTTTATTTTCTTCTGCATATTCTAAGGTAGCCAGAATTTCGCCGTCGTTTATAAACTCTTCTGCTTTTAATGATTTAGGATTGTATAAAGCCATTTTAATCTTCCTTTCGAATATTATTATATAAGAATTGGGATAAAAAGGGCTTTTGCCCTCTTTATCCCTATTGTTTATTTTGCACCTATGCGATATTTTTCGTCAAATTCTTTGTATAAAACTGCATATTCCTGCGGATTCTCTTTCTGGAACGAATTAGAATCTTTATGCGGGTCAAATTTTGCATTTTTGCTTATAAGCTGTTCAACACTTTTAGCGATATTTGTACAGTGGTCTGAAATACGCTCTAAGTTACTTGCCAAATCGAGGTATACAACTCCTGCCTCGAAGTTGCACTCATTATTTGACATACGTGTCATATGCTCTATGCGCAAACGCTGGCGCATTTCGTCTATTACATCCTCATAGGTTGTAATTTTGTGCGCTGCCTCTTCGTCCAGCTTGTCGTAGCACGAAATAGAAAGATTAAATATCTCGCCTACGGCATCCATCATATTTGACATAGCCATACGGGCTTTGTCAGACAGAACTATGCCGGCAGAGTGCATTTCTTTAGCTACTTCATACATATTTAAGCATCTGTCACCTATACGCTCAACGTCGATTAAAACGTGAAATAAGCTTGATGTCAGCTTACTGTCTGATGTGCTTAAGTCTGCATCGACAATTTTCATAAGATAACGCCATATATCCGTTTCGTATTCGTCGATAACCTCTTCGTTTGCCAAAAGAATCTCTTCAACACTAAAATCCATATCGACAACTGCTTTTTTACTGAGCACAAAGTTATTATACGCAAAGCAAGCCATATGAAGAGTTTCTTTTTTCGCCTGCTGGACAGCGACAGGTGGATTTGCAAGAAAACGCTCATCTAAAGGTTTTAGCTTTTCTTCAACAACTTCTATATCTTTAACAATAAAGTTTGCAAGTTTAACCAAAAGTTTTGTAAATGGTAAAAGAAGTAATGTATTTACCACGTTAAATACCAAATGGAAATTCGCAATTGTATTTTTGTTTGCTACATCATCCCAGAACGGAATCATATTTTTAACAGAATAGAGAATTACCAAGAAAACAACTGTTCCGATTATGTTAAATGCTAAGTGGATTACAGCTGCTCTTTTAGCGTTTTTGTTTGCACCGACAGCAGATAAAATTGCGGTTATACAGGTACCTATGTTCTGACCCAGAATAATTGGTGCGGCTGATGAAAACGTAACGTTTCCGGTTGCCGATGCTGCCTGAAGTATACCGATTGATGCAGATGATGACTGAATAATTGCAGTAACCAATGCACCTGCCAAAACACCTAAAACAGGATTTGTAAGCGATTCAAACATTGTCTGAAACCACGGCAATTCTTTAAGTGGGTCAACAGCGCCCTCCATCATACTCATACCGATAAAAATCATACCAAAGCCTGCTAAAATATCGCCGATGTGATTTATGATTTTCTTTTTAGAAAATATTATAAAGAAAACACCAACACCAATTAAAACAGGTGCAAAGTTTGTCGGCTTTAATATCGCTAAATACCATGCGCTTCCGCTTATTTCAGAAAGGCTTAATAACTGTGCCGTTACGGTTGTACCAATGTTAGCACCCATGATTACGCCAACGGCTTGACCGAGCTTCATTATTCCGGCATTGATAAAACCGATAACCATAACAGTTGTAGCAGATGACGACTGAATAAGACCTGTTACTACGATACCTGCTAAAACACCTTTAAAAAGGTTGCCTGTCATTTTTTCAATAATGCCACTCATTTTGTCGCCGGCAGCTTTTTCTAAGCCATCGCCCATTAAGTTCATACCAAACAAAAACAATCCAAGTCCGCTTAAAAGCGATAATACTATTCCTACAATTTGTGAAAATTCCATATTTTTTCTCCTTTTCTTCTTCCTTACATCTTTGTCTTACTTACAAATTAAAAACTAATAAACATCTTCTCTTTTCTTTTAAAATTTTGTGTACTTTTAGTACACCGGGGATTATCAAGGGGATCTCCCTTGATTAAGTTTAGCGGTGCAGGCGAATTGATTTCGCCGTAACCGCACCTTACGCAGCATTGCTGCGCCTGGGGGTGGGCAAGAGGGGGACGGGATAAAATCTGTTTGCAGATTTTATAGGAGTTCCCCTGGTGAGAAATGGCTCTGCCATTTCATTAAACACTATAAATAAGGTCACTATATGTCGGTATCGGCCAGTGCTCTTTATCGACGCACATCTCGAGTGCATCGGCATATTTTCTGACCTCTGACATTGCTGTTACAACGCTGTCACGCACAAATTCTGCCTGCGCTACAAAATTACCTTCTAAGGTTTCTGATTTTAAAACTGCCTTTTCTAACCTTTTAACACTACGGTTAAGCTTAGCCAGATTTGAAGTAACCTCTAAGAGAATTTCTTCGTTGATTTGCGTATCAAGCGGCAGACCTGTTGCCTTTAGGTTTGTCAGAGTTTCGGCAACGACGCTGCTGTAACGCATACACGCAGGGATAATCTGCTTGTGGCACATCTCTAACATTGTGTGTGCCTCGATAGTGTTTATTTTTATATATTTATCCATTTTTATCTCGTAACGTGATTCAAGCTCGGTACGAGTATAAACATGGTGTTTTTCAAAAATTTCTACTGATTTATCGTAAATAAATGCACGGTAAGAATCAACAGAGTTATTTATATTTGGCAATCCTCGGCGAGCAGCTTCTTTTATCCATTCTTCGCCATAGCCGTTTCCGTCAAATATAACTCTTTTATGCTCTTTTACGATTCTGCTTAAAACATCACCAAGAGCAGCTTTAAAATCATCAGCTTTTTCAAGCTCGTCAGCGATTTCGCAAAGGGCCTCGGCAACAACGGTGTTTAAAACGGTGTTTGGCCCTGCAACAGATGCAGATGACGGAACCATTCTGAACTCGAACTTGTTACCGGTAAAGGCAAACGGTGAAGTTCTGTTTCGGTCGGTTTTATCGGTCTGGAATGCTGGAAGTGTAGGCACACCAAAATCGAGCTTTCCGCCAAAGTTTACATCACGTTTTATGCCCTTTTCTACCTCGTCTAACACCTCGTTAAGCTCATCACCCAAAAAGATTGAAATGATAGCAGGCGGTGCTTCGAGCGCACCCAAACGATAGTCGTTTCCTGCATTTGCCGCTGAGGCACGGATTAATTCGGCATTTTCGTCAATCGCCTTTATAACTGCACATAAAAATACCAAAAACTGTGCATTTTCACGTGGAGTTTTACCCGGATTAAACAAATTCTGACCCGATGGAGTATTTATAGACCAGTTGTTGTGCTTTCCGCTGCCGTTTATTCCGGCAAATGGCTTTTCGTGCAGCAGACACGACATTCCGTGGCGGTCAGCAATTTTTTTCATCAGCTCCATTGTAAGCTGATTATGGTCAGTTGCAATGTTTACTGTTCCGAAAATTGGTGCAAGCTCATGCTGTGCGGGAGCCGCCTCGTTATGCTTGGTTTTTGCCATAACGCCGACTTTCCACAGCTCATAGTCAAGCTCTTTCATAAATGCCGCTACACGTTCTTTTAATGTTCCGAAATAGTGGTCATCCATTTCCTGTGTTTTAGGTGGCTTGCATCCGAAAAGTGTGCGACCTGTAAACACGAGGTCAGGTCTTTTCTTAAACATTTCTTTATCGACTAAAAAATATTCCTGCTCAGGTCCACAGGTTATGGTCACGCGGTTCGATTCGGTATCTCCGAACAAACGCAAAATGCGCACCGCTTGCTTTGATATTGCCTCAACAGAGCGCAAAAGCGGTGTTTTTTTATCTAACGCTTCGCCGTTATATGAGCAAAACGCAGTAGGTATGCAAAGTGTAAGACCGCTTGAATCCTGCTTTAAAAATGCAGGAGATGTGCAGTCCCATGCGGTGTAGCCACGTGCCTCGAATGTTGCACGAAGTCCGCCTGATGGAAAGCTTGATGCATCCGGCTCACCTTTTATAAGCTCTTTTGCAGAAAATTCTGCAATTGCCTTATCTGCACCAAGCGGAACATTTAAAAATGAATCGTGCTTTTCTGCAGTAAAGCCATTTAACGGCTGAAACCAGTGAGTGTAGTGTGTTGCGCCGTGCTCGATTGCCCATTCTTTCATACTGTCGGCAACAACTGCAGCAACTTCTGTTTCTAATCTTGTACCTTCTTCAATTGTTTTATGTAACGCCTCGTAGATTTCTTTTGGCAAGCGCTCTTTCATAACGCTGTCGTTAAAAACGTGACAGCCAAAAACTTCACGCAAATCCAAGGTGTTATAGCACTCGTGTTCTGTTGACATATATTTCATCCTTCCACATTTAAAGCTCAGTTTACTCCATTTTTATTATAACTTTAAATAACTGTTTTGGCAATATAAATATTAGACAAATTAAATAAGTTCGCAGTTATTTGCATCGGTCATTTTTATGCGATGCACGGCATAATCTTCGGGACTGAATCCTTCAATAAATTTTTGCATTGCCTCTAAAACAACATCAGGTTTTAAATTGGCATTGCTGCCTGTTGCCAGCTCCATAAAAAGCTCGTTTTCAGATATGTATGAAAGTGCAAATATATCAGGCTTTATATCGACGACCTTTTCTGAACGCTTGGTTTTTTTCTCGATTTCGATGGTTTCGTTTGACATAAAGTCAAATACTTTGTCTTCGGTTAACTCTGCACCGAACAGCTTAACGCCATACTGTGCCTTAGAAACGGTTGATAGTTTTCTATCGCCCTGCTCGAGCTTTTTTACTTTGCTTATTAAAATTCCCATCGGCATTTTTTCGTTTAAACGAGTTTTAATATCCTCTGCCGCAACTTCATTATAAAATTCGACATCTATTAGCTCTGCCTCGCTTGTGACACCGACAGAAAGCGGTATGCCGATTGACATTTTAGGATGCGGATTAAAGCCCTCTGAGTATGCTAAAGGCAGCTCGGCTCTTTTAAAAACTCTTGAAAAAAGTCTTACCAGGTCAAGATGCGAAACAAACTTAGTTTCGCCTGTTTTTGAAAATTCAAGACGATATTTAGCCACACAAACCACCTCCAAAGCCTTGAATTACTCCGCAGCCGTTACACTTTTCACGACAGTTTGGTGTAACCTCGCCACGTTTTGCCTTTTCGTTTTCGTTAATTAAAAATTCTTTGCTTACGCCCACATCTATGTGATCCCAAGGCAGAATTTCTGAATACTCTCTGTCACGAAGATTATAAAAATACGGGTCAACTTCTGCATCGGCAAATGCCTGCATCCATAAATTCCAGTCAAAATATTCGTGCCAGCCGTCAAATTTTGCTCCCAGTTTCTGAGCACAGAGCAATACTTTTGAAAGTCGTCTGTCGCCACGTGCGAACACGCCCTCCATAACGGATAACTGTGCATCGTGCCAGTTGTAGCTTACTTTTTTGCTCTTTATTTCATTCTTTAAAAATACCTGTTTTTCTTCTAATTCTCTTACACCGTTTTGTCTTACCCATTGGAACGGGGTAAACGGCTTTGGAACAAACGAAGATGTGCTTACTGTTATTTTTAAGTTTTTGTTGCGCTGTTCTTTAGGTACGGCAAAATATTGCTCTAACACCTTTTCTGAAAGACGTGCAATGCCTGCCAAATCCTCCTCGGTTTCGGTAGGAAGCCCCATCATAAAGTAAAGCTTAACTCCGCCGTAGCCGCCCAAAAAGGCAATAGATGCCGCACGCAGTAAATCTTCTTCGGTTATGCCCTTGTTTATAACATCACGAAGTCTTTGTGTGCCAGCCTCGGGAGCAAAGGTAAGACCACTTTTTCTGACCTTTTGAACCTTTTGCATAAGCTCCATAGAAAAGTTGTCAAGGCGAAGCGACGGCAGGCTGAGGCTTATTTTTTTATCCTCGGTAAGCTCTAAAAGTCCGTCGGTAAGCTCTTTTAGCTTGGTATAGTCACTGGTTGAAAGGCTCGAGATTGACATTTCTTCATAGCCTGTTGAATCTATAAGCTTTTTAGCATAATCTAAAAGTGTTTCAGGAGTTTTTTCACGCACAGGGCGATAAATCATACCAGCCTGACAAAAACGGCAACCGCGAATGCATCCTCTGAATACCTCGAGCATTATTCTGTCGTGGACAATCTCCATAAACGGAACAATAAATTTATCAGGATAGATAACGCTGTCTAAGTCTTTAATTATGCGTTTTTTAATTTTTTTTGGTGCATCCTTATGATTCGGCTCAAATGCTTTTATTGTGCCGTCATCGTTATAGCTTACATCATAAAAGCACGGAACATAAATGCCCTCTATTTTTAATATTCTTTCTAAAAATGCTTTTCTTGGCTCACCTGATTTTTTCCACTCACGATGAGCCTGCATAACGTCAAGCATTATTTCTTCGCCCTCGCCGAGCATAAAAAAGTCAACGAAATCGGCAAGTGGCTCAGGATTATATGCACACGGTCCGCCACAACACACAAACGGCTCGTCTTCGCCTCTGTCTTCAGACAAAAGCGGGATTTCTGCTAAATCGAGCATATTTATAATATTTGAAAAGCTCATTTCGTATTGCAGGGTAAAGCCGACAAAATCGAACTCACGTACGGGCGATTTGCTCTCTAGTGAAAACAGCGGAATATTCTCTTTTCGCATTTCTTCTTCCATATCAACCCAGGGCGCAAAAACACGCTCGCAGCATATATCCTTTTGTTCATTTAAAAGGTGATATAAAATTTTCATACCCAGATGCGACATACCAACCTCGTACACATCAGGAAAACAAAACGCAAAGCGTTAAGCGAGAACGCATTT
>JAFQAG010000155.1 GCA_017416985.1 Clostridia bacterium | reverse complement strand
CGTGTTCGTGCTGGTATGGGTCGTTGCCAAGGTGGTTTTTGCGGTCCTAAGGTAATTGAAATCTTAGCACGTGAATTAGGTGTTAAGCCGTCAGAAATTAACAAAAATAATCCGGGCTCATATATGGTAACCGGAACAACCCGCTGATTTTAAGGAGGTATTAAAATGTATAACATAAAATGTGACGTTGCAATTATCGGTGGTGGTCCTGCCGGTCTTGCTGCTGCTATATCAGCAAAAGAAGAAGGAGCTCAAAAAGTACTTATCATAGAACGTGACAATGCTTTAGGCGGCATACTGCAGCAATGTATCCATCCCGGATTTGGTCTTACCAGATTTAACGAAGAACTGACCGGTCCTGAATATTATAGCCGATTTGTTGACAAAGCTAAAGAGCTTGGTGTTGATGTTTTGCTAAATTCAATGGTCTTAGAAATAGACAGCGAAAACAAAGAATTAAGCTGTGTAAACAGCGAATATGGTCTTACTAAGATAGATGCAGGCAGCATTGTTCTGGCAATGGGTTGTCGTGAAAGAACCCGTGCAAATATCGTCATTCCCGGTACTCGTCCTGCTGGTATTTATACTGCCGGCTCTGCACAAAGATTAATTAACCGACAAAACATAATGGTTGGTAAAAAGGTGGTTATTTTAGGTTCAGGAGATATCGGTATGATTATGGCACGTCGAATGAGCTTAGAAGGTGCCGAAGTTGTTATGGTAGTTGAACTTATGGACTATTTAGCAGGACTTACCAGAAATCGTGTTCAATGTCTTGACGATTTTGGTATCCCATTAAAATTGGCTCATACCATAACAAAAATCGAGGGTGACGAACGTGTAACCGGCGTTTATATTGCTCCTGTTGACGAAAACAAAAAACCGATTAAGGAAAAAGAAGAATTTGTAGAATGTGATACAGTTTTATTTTCTGTCGGATTAATCCCTGAAAACGAAATTACAAACAAAGCAGGTATATGCATGAACCGTACAACAAACGGTCCTGTTGTAAATCAATATATGCAAACCTCAAAGCCCTCTGTTTTTGCTTGTGGAAACGTTGTTCACGTAAACGACCTGGTAGATAACGTAAGTAAAGAAAGCGAACAAGCCGGAAAATATGCAGCACGTTATGCTATGGGTAAATTACCTGAAACAAAAAAAGAAATCCCCTGCACTATCGGAAGAAATGTAAGATATGTTTGTCCTCATAAAATCGCTGTTTCAGAAGAAAATGAAAAAACTACCCTTTTCTTCAGAGTACTTGCGCCCGAAGATAATGTAAAGTTAGTTGCTCGTTGTGGCTCAGAAATTATAGCACATAAAAAAGAGCTTCGTGCAAATCCGGGCGAAATGTGCAGTCTTTTAGTAGACACATCTAAAATTGTTGGCGATGAAATAATTATTGAGGCTTTAAAGGAGGACTAAAAATGAAAAAAGAAATAATTTGTACAGTTTGTCCACGTGGTTGTCATATTTTAGTTGATGGTGATGAAAAATCTGTTTTTTCAGTAGACGGATATGGCTGTAAACGTGGCTTTGAATATGCAAGCGCAGAATATTTAAGTCCTGTTCGTATTTTAACTACGACAGTAAAAATCTTCGGGATAGACAGCGACCTTTTACCCGTTCGTTCTGCAAAGCCTCTGCCTAAGAACAAGCTTTCAGAATGTATGGATATTATCAAAAATACAGAAGTTAAATTGCCTGTTAAAAGATATGACACCATAATTTCTGACATATGCGGAACAGGCATAGATATAGTTGCCACAAAAGACATAGGTTAAAGGAGAATTATTATGCAGACTAAACGTGTATTAGTATGTGGTCTTGTTCAGGAATCAAATTCTTTTAACCCTACCCTTGCTACTTTAGAGGATTTTGCAGAATATGGAATTTATGAAGGCAATGAAATTTTAGATACCGACAACAACCGTGGTGCAACAATTGACGGAATGCTTAAAGTTTTAGCTGATGAAAAAATTACGGTTGTTCCTGCAGTTAGTATGCGCTCCATTTCAGGCGGTCCTGTTGCAGACGATGTTGTTGAATGGTTTTTAAACAAAACCATTGCGGCTATTGAGCAGTCAGCCAAGCTTGACGGTGTTTTGGTATCTTTGCACGGCGCTACTATGTCAGCATCATCAGGTGATGTATGCGGTGATATTCTTGAAAAAATCCGCCAAACAGCCGGTGAAGATGTTGTAATTTCTGCATCATTTGACCTCCATGCTAACATAACCGAAAAAATAATTAAAAATGCAGATTATGTAAGTGGCTATCAGACATATCCGCATCTTGATCACTACGAAGTAGGTTTAAGAGCAGCTCAACTACTCGCAGCACACTTAAACGACAATCCCGCCAAGGTAGCTCGTGTTGAAATTCCTATGATTGCGCCTGCACACGGATATACAACCACAAAGGGCGGTTTAGCTAAACTGATGGCTCGTGCTGAAAATATGAAAAATAGTGGCAAAATAATTGATTATAGCATTTTTCAGGTTCAGCCCTGGCTTGACACTCAAGATATGTCATCAACAATTATTATAACCGCAAAAGATGAAGAAATTGCATTGACAGTAGCCGCAGAGCTTGCAAAAGATGAATTTGATTTGCGTCACGAACTATTAGGAACGCCTTTGATAGAAATATCGGAAGTAATCAAAAAAGCATTAAATAACAAAAGTGGCAAGCCGGTAGTGCTTGTTGACTCAGCAGACTCTCCCAATGCAGGTGCCTGCGGCGACAGCGCAGCAGTTTTAGAGGCATTATTGCCCTATCGCAGCGAGCTTAAATGTGCAGTTGCAGTTACTGATAGCGCCGCGATTGACAAGGCATTTGAGCTTGGTGTAGGAGCTACAGCCGACTTTACCTTAGGAGCTACAATAGCACCAAAATTAAGTAATCCGGTTGTTGTGAAAAATGCGGTTGTAAAAAGCCTGCACGACGGCACTTTTTATATGTATGGTCCACAAGAACGTGGTCAACTGCGTAACATAGGTAAAACCGCAGTTTTACAGGCAGGCAATATATTGATTAACGTTTCATATCACGGCAAATGCGAGGGTGATATAGCCTTTTATCGCAGTTTTGGTATAGAACCTGAACTTTGTGATTTGGTATGTGTTAAAGCATGTACCTCTTTCAGAGCAGGATACGAGTCAATTTCTGCTGAAATTTGTAATACAAATACTCCCGGTGCTGCCGGACCGGTGCTTACTGATATGCCTTATGAAAAGCGACCAAAGCCTATGTTCCCGTTTGAAGAAATTACTGAAGAACATATTTCAGAAGCTAAATGCTATCGTTAGTTTAAAAAGCAAAAAGAGTTGTCGCTAATGCGACAACTCTTTTTTATATTTATTCAATTATTTTTCTTCAGGTAAAACCATTACCGAGTTAGTTTCAAAGATTCCACCACTTTCTGAACCAGCTGCTAAGATATGCATACCAATCTCTAAATTGCTGATGCTGAGCTTTTTGCCGTTTGCAGAATCAATAATTGTTGCATTTTTCTTTAAGAATACCTGCTGAGGTACTACTTCTCCATTATCAAGCTCTGCACTTACCTGAATCATTCCCCACTCGGTATTAACAGCAGTTATAACACCTGTTACAGAACGCTGTGCTGCTGTTGTTGATGCAGTAACATTAATCTCTTTTGCAGTAAGACTGCTTGCCACAACTTCAACGCTATATCCCACTCTAAGGTCATAAAGTGTTACATATTCGCCGTTCATAGTAATTGTTGCATCACGGCTCACTGTATATTCAGTAACTGTTGAGCCTTTTTTAACTCCGATTAAAGATTCGTTTGACGAATGATAAATACTGTCTATTACACCAGTAACATCTTTAGACGCACCTACTGCAACAGCAGATTTAATTTCGCCGTATTCTAAGGTTAAATCAATGCTGTCACCAACAGCTAAATCACGGAATTCTGCAACTGCGCCATTTCTTCGAAGCGATGCGCCACGAGCTACGGCATATTCAAAAACCTCGTTGTCAACTGTTCTTACTGCCATTTTTTCTGAAACATCAGCCGGTATATACTCTACAACAGCCTTACTTACTGTAGTTGTTTTCGGAGCACCTGCAACGACAACTGCTTTGCCACCGCTTATCTCTACGTGTACGTAATCGCCGTCTTTAAAGTTTGCAAGTGTTGATGATT
>JAFQAG010000154.1 GCA_017416985.1 Clostridia bacterium | reverse complement strand
TGACCACGTAACATTTAATTATGAAAACGAAGGCGCTCTGCGAGGTATAACGTTCAGAATTGACAAAGGACAAAAAATAGGAATCGTCGGCTCGACCGGTTCGGGAAAATCTACTGTAATAAATTTAATAGACCGTTTTTACGAGCCTACAGGCGGCAGAATACTTATAGACGGCGAAGATATACGAAAAATTGACCTTGAGCTTTTACGTGGCAGTGTTTCTGTATCACAGCAGGATGTATTTCTTTTTTCTGAATCTATTGCTAAAAATATTGCCTACGGACATCCTGGTGCAAAAATGGAAGATATAATAAAAGCTGCAAAAATGGCAAAAGCACACGATTTTATATCACGCTTACCCGAAGGATATGACACAGTCATAGGCGAACGCGGACTTGGTCTTTCAGGAGGACAAAAGCAAAGAATAACCTTAGCTCGTGCTATTTTAAAAAATCCATCTATTCTTATTTTAGATGATACAACATCAGCACTCGATGCCGATACAGAAAAATATATTCAAAACCAGATAAATACCAAGCTAAAAGACAAAACTGTAATAATTATATCTCAGCGAATTTCGTCAGTTAAAGACTGCGACCAGATATTAGTTTTTGAAGACGGCAGGATTACCGAACGAGGAACACACAATGAGCTTATTTTAAACAAAGGCTTTTACTATAATATTTACAAACAGCAATTCAGTTCCAGACAAATAGGAACGGAGGTGCATTATAATGGCTAAAGTAAACACTTTTCGCGAGGACGAAGATTTAAAAATTAAATTTGGTAAAAAACATCTAAGCAAAATCGGTCAATATTTAAAGCCTTATAAAAACAGTTTTATTTTTACACTGTTTTTGCGCATACTCACATAAGGAATATCTGCGTCAATACCCTATCTTTTTCAGAACGCTATTGACGTACAGATACCAAATAAAAGCATAAAAGGTCTTTTGTGCCTGGGTACTATTATAATTGCATTTGCAGTTTATGATTTTTTTGCATCTAAGTACTCATCAAAGCACATAACCTTAATCGGTCAAAGTGTTATCAGTGATATTCGCTTGGATTTATTTAAGCATTTGCAAAAGCTGCCGTTTACATATTACGACAGCCGACCGCATGGAAAAATTTTAGTGCGTGCAGTTAATTACGTTAACAACATCGCCAACCTGCTTTCAGGCGGAATAATAAGCTCTTTAATGGACTTATTATCTCTCTTGTTTGTTGTCGTATTTATGCTGATGATAGATGTTAAGCTTACAATAGTTACTTTAATCGGAGCACCTATATTTGTTGCCATACTCTATTTGTTGAAAAACATACATAGAAAAGCATGGCAAAGCTACAGTGATAAAAATTCAAATCTTACTGCGTATATACACGAGAGCATAAACGGAGTGCGCATAACTCAGGCATTTGTGCGTGAGCGCAGAAACAGCCGTGTGCTTAAGGTTTTGGCAGGACAATCAATGCAACACTTTATGAAAGCAAACTCCATTGAGCTTTTAATCCCGCAGATAACAAGCTTTATGGATAACCTTATGACGAGTTTTGTGTTTTACATTGCAATTGCCGCAGTTTTTAAAGACCCGGCTGCATATCAGGTCGGTGTTGTTATAGCGATGACAAACTATATAACTCGTTTTTGGACACCTGTTGCTAATTTAAGTGCGCATTATAATGCTCTTATTACAGGTCTTGCTTATTTAGAGCGTATATTCGAAACGATGGAAGAAGATACAGTAATCCACGACAAACCAGATGCAAAATTATTAGATTATAAAAAGGGAGAAATTGAATTTAAAAACGTAACCTTTGCATACGACGAAGAAAAAGGCAATGTTCTTGAAAATATTTCGTTTAAAATAAATGCAGGAGAAAAAATTGCTTTAGTCGGCGAAACCGGTGGAGGTAAATCGACCATCGTAAACCTACTCAGTCGCTATTATAATTTAAAAGGCGGTCAGATTTTAATAGATGGGCAGGATATTGCCGATGTTACAGTTTCATCACTTCGTGACAGAATGGGATATATGCTTCAGGACTGTTTTATATTCTCTAATACCATAATGGAAAACATACGTTACGGAAAACTTGACGCAACTGACGAAGAGGTTATAAATGCCGCTAAACTTGTAGGCGCAGATGAGTTTATATCTAAAATGCCTGACGGCTACTTTACAACGGTAAGCGAGCGCGGCTCTACTCTTTCGGTAGGTCAAAGACAGATGATATCACTTGCAAGAGCTATTTTAAGAAATCCTGATATATTTGTTTTAGACGAGGCAACAAGTAACATTGATACAGAAACAGAACGCCAGTTAAT
>JAFQAG010000153.1 GCA_017416985.1 Clostridia bacterium | reverse complement strand
ACAATAATTGATGGCTTAAAAATAGCTGTCAATTCAGGCGTTGATGTCAGGGTTATGATTCCGGCAATACCAGATAAAAAGTTTGTTTATTACGCTACCCTGTCGTATGTCGAGGAATTGCTTTCTGCAGGCATCCGCGTTTACCGCTATGACGGATTTTTGCATAGCAAAATGCTTGTAAGCGATGGTTCAGCCTGTACCTTAGGCACTACAAATATGGATTTGCGTGGATTTAACCTTGCATTTGAAATAAACGCATTTATTTATGATTCTGCCTTTTCAAAAGAGTGTGAAAAAATGTTTTTAGACGATATAAACTCATGTAGCGAATTAGAGCTTGACAGTTTTAAAAAGCGAAGTCTGTGGCTAAAATTCAAAGAATCTATATTCAGATTACTTTCTCCGTTAATGTAAAAAAACAAGCTGCCATCAGGCAGCTTGTTTTTTTATTTAATATTATACATTGTAAGATAATGTGCAGTATTTTTAACCATTTTATCAAACAGTTCACGAGCTTTTTCACGAGGCAGGCGAACGAGCGGATCGTTTACAAATGCTAAAAATGCCTTGTCTAAATTACGTTCTTTAATAGCCTCAATTAAAAGCTGCTGATTTCCGCATACACGGCTGATTAACGGATAAATCTCTTTAGGTAAATCGCCTGTTACAACAGGAGTTACAGAGTCTGATGTAAAGATTGAGTTTGTTTCTACAACTGCACCTAATGGCAGATTTGAAATCTGTCCCCGGTTAGGAAGGTTTACGTTTGTAATCATATCCTCAAGACCAAGTATTGCTCTCATCTGCTTTACGCCCTCTTCACCTGTGGGGCTAAGGTCAACCTTTTCCTCTCCACTGATTAAGCGTGCGCTTTTAGCAAGACGGTTTTTAAGGTCATCTTTTCTCCAGCTTACAGGTGTTAAACCGAATCCCCAACGCTGTACGGTTTCAGGGTCTTTTAAGTACCAGTCACCTGGGCAGAACTCTGCTAAATGTCTGTCACCTGCTGCCGCAATATATCCATATTTCAAGAACAAATCGAATTTAACCTGTTCTAAATGTCTCCAATAATTGTTTATATGGTTTTCTTCAAGCTTAAAGTTATAACCTGTTTCATAATATTTTTCAGCAAATTCTTTGTAAACAGGGAAAAGGTCCATACCCTTATACTGAGCCTTGGTAATCCATGTAAAGTGGTTGATACCGGTAACTTCAATTTTTACATCGTCACGTTTATCAGAATCAATGCCCTTTATATCTTTAAGAGCTTTTCTTAAAATGTTCTGTACCGCAAAAACCTCGTGGCAGCAACCAAAAGCTTTAATCTGTGGAAATGCACTGTAAAGACCTGCTACACAAAGGCTCATCGGATTTGTGTAGTTAATAACCCACGCATCCGGACAGTAATCACGAACAGCAAGCGCAATTTCTTCCATCATAGGAATTGTTCGGAGCGCACGGATTATACCACCAGGTCCTACTGTATCGCCTACTGACTGATAGATGCCGTATTCTTCAGGGGTATGTACGTCAGACTCCATCTCATCAAATGTTCCGGGAAGAATTGAAATAACTACAAAATCTGCTCCCTCTAATGCCTCACCGATTTTTTCTACTGCTTTATACTCCCATTCACCTTTTTCGATTCCGTTACCAATGATTTCATTGTTTTTAGCTGCTTCAAAATCAATATCATATAAATATACCTTACCACTCATATCCTCAGCCTGAGCGAGGTCTGACATAAGTCCCCAAGCCCAGCCACGAGAGCCACCGCCGATATAAGCAATTTTTAAATCATTCGCTTTAAGCGCCATAATAATATCCTCCATTCCTTTTGTTCTTAAGAACTTTTCGACATCATTTTAGCACAAAAACGCAGTAACCTCCACCAAAATTTTGAATAAAATCGAATAGTATTACAGAAATATTGACATTTTTAAATGCAGTTGATAAAATATATACAGGAGGCGATTTTGTGGACTGTATTCATAAAGTAGAAAATATTTATGGTGGGCTTTATTTAGAGCGAGGAAAAACAAAAGCAGCCAAAGATATGCCGCATATTCATTCTCATAATTATCACGAATTGTATTTTTTACTGTCAGGCTCAAGACAGTATTTTATAGGACACAGCATTTTTAACGTTGCCCCAGGCGAGCTTGTTATTATACCTAAAAATGAGTTGCACCGCACCATAAATTATCACTCATCTGGATATGAACGTTATGTTTTATATTTTCCTGATGAATATATAAAAAGCATACGAGAATCAATGGGCAGAGCCGCTTTTGAAAAGGTATTTAAAAGTGGATGCCTACAGTTTTCCTCTGCCCAGAGCGAAAAAATTAAATCGCTTTTTGGCGAAATGCAACGTGAGCTTGCGCTAAACGAGCCATATACTCCACTTTTGGTTGCAGGAAAGCTAAATGAAATAATCGCCTGCACCATACGCCACGGAACTCATAAACTGCACGAGGCAGAAAAAACTTCGAGCCGAATACAGAAAGTTGCGCAATACGTAAGCGAAAATTTCTCTGAAACCATTACTCTTCACGATGCCGCGCAAATGGCATTTATGGAGGATTCTTATTTTTCAAGACAGTTCAAAAAGCTTACAGGCTTTGGTTTTGTTGAGTATTTAACACAGGTTCGTGTAAAAGCTGCAGCACAAATGCTTGCAGATACTTCGCATCCAATAAGCAAAATAGCCGAAGACTGCGGTTTTTCAGGCAGTAACTACTTCGGTGATGTTTTTAAAAAGCTTTATAGAAAGTCGCCTGTTGAGTACCGTAAATCATATCAAAAACAGAAATAAGGTGCAGCAAATTTGCTGCACCTTATTTCTATTCAATATTATAATCTCCACGTACCATTATTACTGCATCAGATTCAGTTGTAAAACCACGTCCGTCATCACGGGGAACAATAAGCAGATGATTAAGCGGAACTCTTGCCCCTGCGGTTAAATCGTTGCCACCTGTTACGTCGCCAATTCCGCCCTGTTCGCTGGTAAATACTGTGCCGTTACCCGCACGCAGAATTATCTCGGTACTTTCTCCAAAGGTTATTTTTTTGCCTTTTTTAACATTTACTATCTCGTACTTAGCACTTTCAGACGATGAAACAGGCTCTTCTTTTTTGTCACTTTCATCATCTTTAACCGTACCGCCAACGGTTTCTGCTACATATGCTTTTATTTCTTCTACTACCTTATCTATGTAGCTTTTTGTAACAACTGGGTCACTGTTGTCGCCCGGCAAAGCCGAAACTGCCATAGTGCAGGCTATTAGTGCCGATAATGCTACGGCAAGCCACATAATCATTTTTTTCTTCATTTTAAACTCCCCTTTATCTTTTGTCACGCTCTGCTCTTTAGCAGATTTTGTCTTAAAATATTTATGCGCTAAAAACGCAAATTTTTAAATAAAAAGCCAACCAAATAACATATCACATTTACAGTTCTAAAAGTCCTAAGCTGACGGCTATTGCACCGTTTACCCTATCTATCAGCTCGTCATCCAAGCGTCCGATTCGTTCTCTCAGCCTTTTTTTATCAATCGTTCTGATTTGCTCTGTTAAAATAACAGAATCTTTTGCCAGTCCGTAATCTTCGGCTCCGATTTCGATATGAGTGGGCATTTTTGCCTTATTTATCTGCGATGTTATGGCTGCAATTATAACTGTGGGCGAAAATTTGTTACCCACGTCGTTTTGCACTACCAAAACAGGTCGCACACCGCCCTGCTCTGAGCCAACCACAGGACTTAAATCTGCATAAAATATATCTCCTCTTTTAACAACCACACTTATTCACACTCCGCCAGTTTTTCCTCATAGGCAGAAAACTGCTCGTCTTCTGCTTCAAAACACATTTTGGCGAGATTAAGATTAATTTCCGCCATCTCCTGATAGCCTTTTTCCATTTGCGCTTTTAGTGCAGTCTTTTTCTTTTCCTCGATATACCTTCTCATTGCCTCGCGCACAAATTCGCTGCGATTTGTTTTTTCAAGGCCCACCAAGGCATCGACCTGCTCTAACAACGTATCGGGAACGGTTATCAGCACCTTCTTGAGTTGTGACAAAACAGTCAAGCCCCCATTCGTTGAATTTCCGACCTGTTTGCCGGTATCCCTGCGAAATGCTTTATTGTGAAAAATTAAACGTCTTGGCGTAACTGATTTGTATATATACATACTTAATTTAGCCTTTACACTCCCCTGTGTATGCGCCTAAATCATTATATGCTTTATTATATACAAAAGCTACAATATTATTATACATTTTTTAACCACAAACGTCAATGTACAAATACTGCCAATACTATTAAATTAATAAGTACGTTTTAATTTTTCTGTTTTAAGTACGTTAAAATGCCGCAAAGATGTTCTGACTGTTTTTCTTATCACTAAACTTTACTTTTGTCGCCGACAAGAGTATTATTGACAAGTAAAAATACAGTCATACATTTTTTAAAATAAAAATATATTTATGCTTTTAAATCTCAAAGATTTTATCGTCTATTTTATCATTATACTTAAATTCGACAAATTCTGCAATAAAAACCACATTGCCTCCCATATCGTAAACCGTTATATTTTTAGGCGTAAGTGTATTGTTATCAATCAGCATTGAGGCTTTTTGTCTGCGAGTGCTTTTATCGGATAAATCTGTTTCAAGAAGAGTTGTTCCTCCCTTTTCGACGTTTGCACTTACGCTTACAGACGTTTCTTCAGAGCGATAATAAAGACTGAAAAAGTTGTTTACATAGCTTAAATCCAAGTCAGCTGATGCTTCTGATTCAAGCTCATGCTTTTCTTTTCCGTTATAAATTACCTTAACCTTCTCTCCGTTTTTAATCGTCTGTATGCCCTTTACGTCATCAGGGGATAACACACAAGATAGCATTTTATCATTTTTTAAAACCTTTTGCTCAAGCTCATAAACATTATCTCCACGATTGCCCTTAACAGTAAGCACAACCTTAGCCGAATACGACTCCATCTTGTTGTAATAATGATGGATTTTTTCATAGATTCCTGATTCATCATCCGAAAGTCTTTTATTGGCGTTGCAGCCACCAAAAATTAATATTATCATTAGTGCAAGCAATAAAAGCCTACACTTCACTTAAAATTCACTCCTTAATTTTTTCGATTTTAGCAAACGCAAACGGAACGGAATTTAAAATATCAAGCGCCGTCATAGAATATGTGCCTACTTTTTGTCTTGCAATCTGCCCTGCTAAAGAATGGATGTAAACACCAAGACATGCGCTCATACTTGCATCAAGTCCTTGCGCTGCAAGACCTGTTATAATTCCGCTTAAAACATCGCCGCAGCCTGCCGTTGCCATACCCGAATTTGATACGGTATTTACAAACACACGGCCATCAGGACACGCAATAATAGTGTCAGCATTTTTGAGCACTAAAGTCACATCAAATTCTTTTGCAAAATCACGCGCAATAGCTATTCTATTTGTGCGGATATCTTCAATACTGCGCCCCGATATTCTTGAAAACTCCACCATATGCGGAGTTAAAACTGCGGGTGCATTTTTCTTTTTTAAAACATTTATGTTAGATGCTAACACATTTATTGCATCTGCATCAATTATCATCGGTTTTTTTGATTCTGAAACGAGCTTTGTTACTGTTTCTTTAACTCCGTCAGCCGTACCTAAACCGCAACCGCAAAGCAAAATATCCTGCTTTGCCAGTTTTTCTTTAAGAATAGTAAACGCAGCTTTCGATACTGATTCACCATCATCTGACGGAAGAGCTAAAGTCATAACCTCGGTCAGTTTTTGTGCCGCTATATCTGATATGCATTTTGGCGTTGCCAAGGTTGCCATACCAGCACCGCTTTTTAATATTGCCTCAGATGCCATAACAGCCGCTCCGCACATACCTTTAGAGCCGCAAAAAGCAAGCACTTTGCCAAAGCTGCCTTTATGCGAATTTTCATCTCTTAGTGGCAAAAATTCTTCAATTGATTCATCTAAAACAAACATCTTCGTGTCGTATGAATTTAATACATCATTAGGTATTGATATTTCTGAAACTATAAGCTTGCCAACCTGTTTTTTTGCAGGATATAAAAACTGTCCGATTTTAGCTACGCCGAAAGTAACAGTAAGGTCGGCTTTTACACAAGTTTTAGCTACCGAGCCGTCATTTGCCGACGCTCCACTTGGCATATCAACAGAGGCAACAAACGCACCACACGAGTTAATTAAGTGTACCATTTTAAGCTCGTTACCCTCAATTTCTCCGTGAAAACCAATGCCGTAAAGTGCATCTATTGCTATATCACAATCGCCAATCAAACCTGTAAATTCGCTGATTGATATGCCGAATTTAACTGCTAATTCATAATTTGTGCGTGCATCTTTTTTAAGTTCATCAGGATTAAATGAAATAAAAACCGTAACCTTAGCACCACGCACGGATAATAACCTTGCAATTGCAAAGCCATCACCGCCGTTGTTTCCTCGTCCGCAAAAAATATTTATTTTTTTGCCGTATACTCTTCCAGTTTCGCTCTCTAACTTTTCGCAAAAACCATAAGCGGCATTTTCCATCATAACAAGGCTTGACACCCCGTATTTTGAAAATGATATTTCTTCAAGTTCACGCATCATATCTGCGGTTACAAGTTTCATTTTGGTTTCCTCCGATTTAATCTTTAGTGCAAATTATTTTTCTGCCAAAACCTGAGCTACGGCATATTTTTCTGAATGCGATATACTGACAAACAAGCCCGATATGCCTAATTCGTCTGTAATTCTTTTTGCATCACCCGAAAGCGAAATATGAGGCTTGCCTAAATCATCACGCAAAATTTCGACTTCAACAAGAGAAAATCCTCTGATGCCTGTGCCAATAGCTTTTGAAAATGCCTCTTTAGCGGCAAAATTTGCTGCAACAGACTGTGCCATATGCTTTTTCGATTTAAAATATTTTATTTCTTCTTCAGAAAAAAAACGTTCTAAAAAACGTTCTGCTTTTAACGCTTTTTCTATTCTTTCTATCTCTGTAATATCTATTCCGATTCCGTAAATCATAACAAAACCGCCTTTTTTCGTTTATGCGTTTATTGTACCGCAAACAAAAAAATTTATCAATAGCCAGAAAAAATTTTATCATAAAAAAAACATACGGCAAACCAAGCAGCTTGCCACCATCCCTACAAAATCTGCTATAAGTGCGGCTTTTAACGCATATCTTGCATCTTTTATACCAACAGCTCCGAAATATACTGTAAGTGTATAAAAAGTGGTTTCAGTCGAACCCATCATTACAGATGCCGTATATCCAACCAAAGAATCTGCGCCGTGTGCTTTAAAAATATCATTTACAATTGCTAAAGCTCCGCTACCCGATACAGGACGCAAAAGTGCAAGTGGCAAAACCTCGGACGGCATTTTAAAAAGTGTGGTAACAGGTGCAAGCATACGTGTTATAAACTCTAATGCTCCCGACACACGCAGCATAGATATAGCTGCAATTAATCCGACTAAAGCAGGAAGAATTTTTACCGCAGTTTTAATTCCATCTTTAGCTCCACTTAAAAATGCATCAAATACATTTATGCCCTTTATTAATCCGTATCCGATAATAGAAATAAGCATCACCGGCATAACACCGGTCGATATCATCTTCATCGCCTGCATAAGCCTCTTTTTGCCTCCCGTCTGTCAAAAAGTTTAGCCGCAATAACACCTGCTGTAACAGAAAACACCGAGCATATCCATACGGGAACTATAATCGCAAACGGCTCTGTACTTCCTGCCGCTGAACGCAGAGTAATTAATGTCGTTGGCATTAATGTAATAGACGCAGTATTTATAACAACAAACATACACATCTCGCTTGATGCTAATTGCTTTTTGCCGTTTATGCGGTCTAATTCTTCCATTGCTTTTATTCCAAGCGGAGTTGCAGCATTAGATAAGCCTAAAAAATTAGCAATCATATTCATTATAATTGCACTTTGAGCCTCTTTTTCTTTTTTCAGTTTCGGAAAAAGTATGCGCATAAGCGGACTTGCAAACCGTGCCAGCTTTCCGGTAAGACCCGAGCGTTTAGCAATTTCTAACAGCCCCGTCCAAAAGCACATCATTCCCAAAAGAGAAATAACCATATCTACTGCGCCTTTTGCTCCGTCTAACGCACTTTGGGTTACTGCATCTGTTTTTCCGCCTGATATAGCGAAAACATATGCCAAAATTATCATCCCTGCCCAAACGTAATTCATCATAGGCTCAATTTACCTCAACAGTTCCGTAACAGAGCTGACGAGCAAGCTTTGCAAACATATGGAGCGGATTTGCTCTTGGTGCATTTTCTTTTGCAATTATATCAGTTCCGCCTATCTGCTGACCATCTATGTAGAACGAAATTTCGCCCACTTTTTCTCCGCTTGCTATCGGTGCTTCAACCGATTCAGGCAGGGTAACTCTTTTTTCAATATCATTAACCTTTGACTTACTTACTAAAACGTTATATCCCCCAGGGGTTGTAAGCTCAAGCTCTGATTTAATACCCTTTAACAGCTTAGTTTTTCCTAAATCTTCTTCGCTTATCAAGCTGTTTGCAATAGCATAATTTGCAAAGCCATAATCAAGCAGTTTTGATGCATCGGCAAATCTTTCTTTTGAGCTTGGCGCACCTAAAATAACTGCAATCAAATCCATTCCGTTGCGCTTAGCCGATGCCGAAAGACAGTATTTTGCCTCACCTGTCGAGCCTGTTTTTAATCCTGTTGCTCCCTCATAAAAACGGATAAGCTTATTGGTGTTTACCAAACCAAATTTTCCGTCACGCAAGCTATCCATCCAAATAGTTGTAAAGTCAAAAATCGTCTGATGCGAAATAAGTTCCTTTGACATAAGTGCAATATCAAATGCGGAGGTTAAATGGCCCTCTGCATCAAGACCGTTGCAGTTAACAAATGTAGTGTCGTTCATTCCAAGCTCTTTTGCACGCTCGTTCATCATTGAAACAAAACCCTCTAAGCTGCCTGCAATAAATTCACCTAAAGCTGCTGCCGCATCGTTTCCCGATGCAACCGCAACTGCTTTTAACATATCGTGTACACTCATTTCTTCATTCGGCTCTAGATATACCTGCGAGCCACCCATAGATGCCGCCTTTTCAGAGCATCTTACCATATCGTCCATACTTATTTTTCCGCTGTCGATTGCCTCCATAACCAAAAGCATAGTCATAATCTTTGTTACGCTTGCAGGCGGACGGCGGTCATGACTATTTTTTTCATAAAGCACCTGTCCTGTCGACGCTTCAATTAATATTGCAGAAGGCGCAGAAATCTCTAACACCGCCTCTTCTGCTAAAGACTGAAAACTTGCCGTAATAAGTACAATAAAACAAACCGCCGCAGATAATAGTTTTTTCATAATTATACCTCCCTGCTAACTATTCTATGCGTGCGGTTTTTCAGTATTACATTTTATTTTTCTTCTATTCCCATTCTTTTTGCTATAACGTCTAATATAAGCCCTCCTATAATTGCTTCTGAAAATAAATAGCCTGATGTTTCTGCCATCATATACGAAAGCGATTTATCAACGCATAAGCAAGCCGAAATTAAAAGTACATCAGCGGCTACAACCCCGAATTTAATTACCGTTTTAGCAGACCAATGGATATTAAAAAACGGCTTTAATAGTTTTTTCCTCACGATTTTACCCCCGTTATTACTTAATTAAATCAATAAGTCTTAACTCAAGAGTGTTTACAAACATTTCGCAAATGCTTGATGATGTCTTGTTTATATATAAATGCGAATTGCGATACATTCCGTCATTTATTCGTATCAGTTTAATGTTTTCATCTAGCTGTTCCTTCCACGAAACTGACGGAAAAAGTGCAACCCCTAACCCCATTTTTAAATACTTGCGCACAAAATACGGGTCGTCGCACTCAATTGCAATATCAGGCTCGAAATTTGTTTTTTTAAACATTTTTTCTAAATAATCTCTTATACTGCTGCCCTTTTGCATGCTTATAAATTTTTCGCTTTTCAAATCGTTTAAATCAATGGTTTTTTTCTCGCTAAGTGCGCTGTTTTTATGCACTGCAAGTAAAATTTCTTCACGTATAAAATTCCGTATAGTAAATAAATCTGAATCAATTTCTCTGTCAGTTATAACAATGTCAAATTTTCCGTAGTTTTCATAATCTATATAATCTTCGTGCGTAATACTGAACATAACGTGCGGATAGTTCATTTTAAACTCTGCAATACTTTCTGTAACCTGTCCGCGATTTGTTAAAATCAAAAGCCTAATCTCTCCTGCCGGCACAGATGATAAATCAAGCATTTTTATTTTGGCTTTTTTTATTTCTTTTTCTGCTGCATCTATTGCACGCAAAAAAATTCTTCCATTTTCATTTAGCTTAAGACTGTTAGATGTCCTGTCAAAAAGCCTGACATCAAGCTCTTTTTCTAATTTTTTAATTGATGCCGAAACGCTTGACGGCGGCACCATAAACAAATGTGCTGTATGTGAAATATTTTCACTTTTTGCAGCATGCTGAAAATATTTTAATTGCAGTATTTCCATATCATCACCACTCCTTTCGATTAAATATATCACATTTTGCTATATTTTTCAATATATAGTTTCTGTATGCCATTGTATATTTTACAAAACAGCCATCAAATGATATAGTTATATTAAATAAAAAAATAAAGGAGCAATTTAAAATGAAAAAAGGAATTATTTATGCACTTATTACGGCAATTTTATTTGTAACCTTAGAGCCTGTAAGCAAGCTGGTTGCAAACGATATATCGCCATTTGCCATTACCTTCTGGCGTTTTTTAATAGGCTCGTTTATACTTGTGCCACCTGCAATAGCTAAAATAAAAAAAGAAAAAATACATATTACGTTAAAAGATATTGGTCTTATGACCGCTTTGGGCATTCTTTTTATTTGTATAAGCATGGTACTGTTACAGGTAGCGGTAAAAAAAGCTGATTCACCGTCACTCATTGCAATTATCTTTTCATCAAACTCGGTATTTACAATCCTTTTTGCTATGATTTTTATAAAGGAAGAGCGTCTTACTAAAAATAAACTGATTGCGCTTATACTCGGCATTTTAGGTGTAATTATCTGTGCTGATTTTAGCTCGGGTACAAATCTTGGCTCTGTTACACTTGCAATACTCGCCGCATTGTCATTTAGCCTTTACACCGCACTCAGCCAAAAATATATGAAAAAGCTCGGAGGCTTAATTCAATCAAGCGGAGTCTTTCTTTCGGGAAGTATCGTTTTGCTGATGATGCTTTTAATATTAAAAATAGATGTTTCGATGCCTGTTAAAATGTATGATCTAACAATTATGCTTTATCTTGGATTATTTGTAACCGGCACAGGATATGCTCTGTACTTTAAGGCGATAGAAAAAGGCGGAGCAATAATGGCATCACTTGCCTTTTTTATAAAGCCGATTTTAACTCCTTTTGTTACATTTTTTATAAACGAAATTGTTCCTGATGTAAAAGTATTTATCGCTGTTGCCTGCATAGTTGCAGCATCATATTTTTCAGCATATAGAAAAAATAATTAAGTTAAACACCGTAATTTTAAAAATTGCGGTGTTTTAATTTTATCATATCAGCAACTGTTGCATCAAGCTGTAAATCCTTCCTGTTGCTTTATTATATTTTTTATAAAATGAGGAAAGCTAAGAAAAAAATGCGCAGGAGGCTTAAATGAAAAAGCTCGAAAAACTTAAAAAACACAAAATTTTATTATACACATCAGGAGGACTTATAGCAGGATTTTTAAACGGACTTTTTGGCAGCGGCGGCGGAACGGTAATTGTTCCTTTTTTAGAAGAATTTTTAGACCGTGACGAGCATACATCACATGCAACGGCAATTTTAATTATTTTAGGATTTACAATCGTAAGCCTTATTTTCTACGGTTTTGGTCACGTGCTTGACTGGCGCTTAGCATTAACTGTATCGGCAGGCGGAGTTGTCGGCGGCTTTTTGGGCGCACGTCTTTTAAAAAGGCTTACAGGTGGTATGATACGCAAAATTTTTGGGATATTTATGCTGATTGCGGCGGTTAGGATGGTGTTTTCTAAATGAATATTTTTTTACCTGTTATTTCAGGCTTTGCCGCAGGAATTATAAGCGGCATGGGCATAGGCGGAGGAACAATTTTAATCCCGGCACTTTCTATTTTTCTTTCAGTTGACCAGCACACAGCTCAAGGCGTAAATCTTTTGTATTTTATCCCCACTGCAGTTGTTGCCCTTGTCGTTCACATAAAAAACAAGGCAATAGATTATAAAGTCGCCATTCCGATTATCATATCAGGCATCGCCGGAGCCGTAGGCGGCTCGTATCTGGCATTAATTATCCATGCAAAATTATTAAAAAAGCTGTTTGGCGGATTCCTTTTCTTTATGGGAATTTATGAAATTTGCAAAAAAGATAAACAAAAACAAAAAAAATAACGATTTTCCCCTTTACCAAAAACTAATAATATGATAGAATAATAAAATAGGTATAAAAATGTCTGTTTTTTATTTGCATGCAAAAGTTTTAATAATAAACTACTCATCACAGTATGACACTAATTCGGAAGGAGCGGCACTATGCAGTGTTTTATCCCGAAACAAAAAATTGACTCGGTTCATTCTTTAGATTTAAAAAAACTTAAAGATGCAGGAATACGAGGAATTATTTTCGATATCGACAACACGTTAGAAAGTCACAGAGTTGCCGAACCAAGCGAAAAGGTGCTCTCTTTAATTGAAAACGTAAAAAACGAGGGATTTAGCATTTGCCTTATTTCTAACGGCAAAATACCACGTGTTGAGCTTTTTAATCGAGCTTTAAAGCTCGATGCCATAGGCGATGCAAAAAAACCCGCAAAGAAAAACTTAAAACGAGCAATGCAACTTTTAGGCACATCGGCTAAAGAAACAGCATTGGTCGGCGACCAGATATTTACCGATGTTTACGGTGGCAACCGAATGGGGTTTTACACCGTTTTGGTTGACCCGATAGAACAGATAGAAAACAAATTCTTTTATGTTAAGCGTTTTTTTGAACGCATCATACTAAAAAAGATAAAAGAGTGATATTATGTATGAGATTTTAGAAAAAATAAACTGCCCGGACGATGTTAAAAAACTAAATGACCGTGAATTAACCATATTAGCTGACGAAATTAGGAACTTTTTAGTTGACAGTGTATCAAAAACAGGCGGTCATTTAGCATCTAACCTTGGTGTTGTAGAGCTTACCTTGGCACTTTTTAAAGTATTTGATTTACCCAAGGATAAAATCGTGTGGGATGTAGGGCATCAGACCTATGTCCACAAGCTTTTAACCGGCAGACGTGAGCGTTTTGATACCTTGCGCCAGTTTGGCGGGCTTTCAGGCTTTCCTAAATGTGAAGAAAGCGAATACGACTCTTTTAATACTGGGCATTCAAGCACTTCTGTTTCTGCCGCACTCGGTCTTGCCGAGGCACGAAACTTAAACGACGACGACAACTTTGTTGCCGCAGTTATAGGCGATGGTGCGCTAACCGGCGGTATGGCTTTCGAGGCATTAAACGATGCCGGACCTATGAAGAAAAACTTTATTGTTATTTTAAATGATAACAATATGTCGATATCTAAAAACGTTGGCGGAATATCAAAGTATTTAACCAAAATACGTTCTAAGCCAGTATATTTTAAATTTAAAGCCTTATTAGAGCGCTTTTTCAGACGTTTGCCAGTTATCGGTAAGCCGCTGTTTAAAATTTCGAAGCGCTTAAAAGACAGTTTCCGCCATCTTTTAACAAGCTCAACCATATTTGAAGATTTGGGATTTACTTATTTAGGACCTATTGACGGTCACGATATTGAGCTTTTAAGCTATGTTTTAGAAAGTGCAAAAAGCATAAATAATCCTGTTTTATTGCATATTCTTACCAAAAAAGGTAAAGGCTATAAATTTGCAGAAGAAGCTCCTGTATTATTTCACGGAATAAGCCGTTTTACCGTGGATACAGGAAAAGCGCAGAAAAAAACTGCATCCCAAGACTATTCTTCGGCTTTCGGCAAGCATCTTTTATCACTTGCTGATAAAACGCCAAAACTTTGTGCAATCACTGCGGCAATGCCCGTTGGCACAGGTCTTGTGGCTTTTGCTGAAAAATATCCTGACAGATTTTACGATGCAGGTATAGCCGAACAACACGCAGTTACCTTTGCTGCCGGTCTTGCAAAAGGCGGATTTACTCCTGTTTTTGCAGTTTACTCATCGTTTTTGCAACGTGCATACGACCAGATTTTGCACGATGTGTGTCTTCAGAATCTTCATATAGTTTTCTGCATCGACCGTGCAGGAATAGTTGGCGAAGACGGCGAAACACATCAGGGAGTTTATGACTTGAGCTTTTTATCCGCTATGCCGAATATGACTATACTTGCTCCGTCTAACCTTGACGAGCTTGGCGAAATGCTTGACTATGCTGTGCTTAAGCACAACGGACCGATAGCTGTCCGCTACCCCAGAGGAAACAGTCAGTGCATTTATCAAAACGCAACACAATTTGCATATGGTAAGCCTGATTTGGTTACCAGCGGTAAAGATGTGTGCATTTTAGCTGTGGGTAATATGCTCTTAAAGGCAGTATCTGCCTGTGATTTATTAAAAGAGCACAATATAAGCGCAACTGTTTTTAATATGAGAACAGTCTTTCCTTTTGACAAAGGCTTTGTTACCGATTTAGCTAAGGAATATCCGCTTTTGGTAACTTTAGAAGACGGAATACGTCGTGGTGGCTTTGGCGAGTCGATAGCATCGCTTATAGCCGATAGCGGACTTAATACAAAGCTGTTAATCAAGGCTCACGAAAATCCTGTCGTTCCGCACGGCAATCCCGAAATTTTGTACAAGCATTGCGGATTAGATGAAAATACAATTACGCAGGATATTATCAAAAAATTGAGAGGATAAAAAATATGAATCCAATAGAACTATTAGCACCCGCCGGAAATCTTGACAGACTTAAAATGGCAATTACATACGGTGCTGATGCCGTTTACGCAGGCGGCGAAGCCTTTTCGCTCAGAGCTGCAGCCAAAAACTTTTCTCGTGATGATTTGGCTCGTGGTATTGAGTTTGCTCACGCTCACGGCAAAAAAATGTTTATTACCGCAAATATTATTCCGCACAACAAAGACATCGATGCCTTTCCTAAGTTTTTAGAGGAAATGAACGAGCTAGGTCCCGATGCGCTGATTATTGCGGATTTAGGTGCTTTTATGATGGCAAAGGAACACGCACCAAACATTCCTGTTCACATAAGCACTCAGGCAAACAATGTTAACTATCGCTCTGTTCAGGCATGGAATGATTTAGGTGCAAAACGTGTGGTTTTAGCACGTGAATTATCGCTTAATGAAATAAGTGAAATACGTCAGAAGGTTTCACCCGAGCTTGAGCTTGAGGCATTTGTGCACGGAGCTATGTGTATTTCATATTCGGGCCGTTGTCTTTTATCAAACTATATGACAAGCCGTGATGCAAATCAGGGAGAATGTGCTCACCCTTGCCGTTGGAACTATTCATTGGTTGAACAACAGCGCCCCGGTGAATATCTGGATGTTTTCGAAAACGAACGTGGAACATTTATCTTTAACTCACGTGATTTATGTATGATTGAGCATATCCCCGAGCTTATAAAAAGCGGAATCACAAGTTTTAAACTTGAAGGTCGTGTTAAAACAGAATATTACGTAGCAACGGTTGTTAAAGCATATCGCGAGGCAATAGACTCATACCTTGAAAATCCTGAAAAATATACTTTTAATCCAAAATGGGCAGATGAGCTTTCTAAGGTAAGCAACCGTCACTACACAACCGGATTTTATCTTGGCAAGCCTGACAGCGATGCTCAAGTTTATGGCTCGTCAAGCTATATAAGAACATACGAAATTGTCGCAATGGTCGATGGCTATGACGAAAGCACAGGTGAAACCATAATTACTCAAAGAAACCGTTTCTTTAAAGGCGATGAGCTTGAAATCGTTCCCCCAACCGGAGATTTCATACCATACACAGTTGATAAAATGAGAAATGAGGACGACGAAGAGATAACCTCTGCTCCTCACGCTCAACAGATAATAAAAATGCGCCTTCCGGGACGTTTTCCTGAGCGCACAATGTTAAGAAAAATACGTAACGATAATTAGGAGGATTTATAATGGGTATTTTTGGCGGCAATTATTCAAAGCCGGGTAAAGGTATTACAAAAGAAGAGGCATCAAAACGAAATTACTTTGATATTTTATCAAGAAAGTTCTGGAAACTGGTGCAGCTTAATTTGCTTTATGCTGTATGCAACATACTTTTTATAGGCGCAAGCATATTTTTAGCTATTGGCTATGACTGGGTGGCAATTTTAAGTGCTTTACTTAAAGGGCAGCTTACACTTCTGCCTCCACTTCCGTTTATTCCGCTTATGCTTATGGGACCTTTTACGGCAGGTCTTACTTACGTAATCCGCAACTATTCACGTCAGGAGCATGCCTTTATGGCATCTGACTTTTTTGAGCATTCTAAAAAGAACATTAAGCAAGGTCTTTTAATGAGTGTTCTTCAGGTAGTGGCTACGTACCTACTTATTACAGCATTCTTCTTCTACTTAAACTTCTTTATTGCACACGGATTAAACACAGGCATTCTTTTTGGAATCGCAATTGTTGTTACCGTTTTAATGCTGTCTATGAGTTTTTATGTGTACCCTATTATGGTTACATTTGACATGAAACTTATTCACATACTTAAAAATTCGTGGATATTTGCAATATCAAAGCTCCCGCAAAATTTATTTATTCTTATCATACTTGCTGCCGTTCACGGCTTGCTTATTTGGTACTATCCGCTCGTATGGTTAATTTTAATGCCTTTATTTTTAATCGTATGGAGCTCATACACCATGAACTATTATGTATGGAATGTAATGGATAAATATATGATGTCGCAGATAGAAAAACCGGAAGAAGAATCCGAAAGCGTATTCGACGACTCTCTTTTGGATAAATAAGAGGTAAAAAATGCAATTTAAAGCTGTAATATTTGACTTAGACGGAACAATTATAAATTCTTTAGAGGATTTATGCGATTCTGTAAATTATGTTTTAGAAAATCACGGTTTTAAAACACATACCTTAGATTTTATACGTATGACAATCGGAAACGGAATGCGTAACCTTATTCGTGACAGTTTGCCTGCAGAATGCAGAGCTGATGATAATTTGGTTGACCAATATACAAGCGAGCTTAAAGAATATTATCTTTCGCATTGGAACGTAAAAACCAGACCTTATGAGGGAATGGAAGAGTTGTTTAGTTATTTAAACCAAAACAATATTCCTTTATGTGTTTTATCAAATAAAGCAGACAAGTATACAAATATAATAGTAAATCACTATTTTTCTGATTTTAAATTTACTGCTGTCTGCGGTGAAAAGCCCGGGATTCCCATAAAGCCAGACCCTGCTGCTGCTTTAGCTATTGCAAAAGATTTGGGAGTTAATTCATCTGAAATATTGTTTTTAGGCGACTCGGCTCAGGATATTATAACGGCAAAAAATGCAGGTATGTTCGCAGCAGGTGCACTGTGGGGATTTCGTGATGAAAAAACCTTACTCCGCGCAGGTGCCGACAGCATTTTTGAAAAACCGGTTGATTTGATACCATTTTTAGAAAATAATAAATAATATACATAAATTCAGTACAAGAAAGGACGACAGTTATGGCAAAAATTATACCTTTTCGCGGACTTCGTTACAACAAAAACAAAGATCTTTCCGCAGTTACAACACCACCTTATGACATTATTTCTCCTGCAGAGCAAGAGGAATTTTACAATCTTGATCCACACAGCGTAATTCGTTTAGAATTAGGAAAAGAATTTGCTGACGATACAGAAAGCAACAACCGCTATACACGTACCGCACAGGATTTAAAGACTTGGATTGATGAGCAGATTTTGTGCTTTGAAGAAAAACCGGCGGTTTATCTTTATGAAGAAATCTTTACTCTGCCCGGTGGCGAAACAAAATCCTTT